>JAHFKM010000061.1:4290-4883 GCA_023245385.1 archaeon | reverse complement strand
AAAATAACGTTAGAAACTTGACTTAACAAAACAGAAAGCTATATATATGAAGAATCTCTCATATGTCTTATGTCAGAATTTTACTCAAGCTACAAATCAAGCATGGATCCTAAAATTAGTTTCCATAACTCTCGCTTAGGAGTTCCGACAAACCCTACTGTCGCAAAACAACTTGAAGAATTTGGAAGAAAACTCAACACAGGAGTCAAAAATATCGAGATCGGAACACTCGACCCAAACAAATTCGAATTCATCCCAAAAGAACACTTCAAAACCATCAAACAACTTTCTGATTTAACAGGAGCAAAACCTTCTTTTCATGGACCTTTAGTCGACCTCGCAGGTTTTGATGACAGAAGCAGACGATGGTCAGAAGCAGAACGAAAAGGAACAGTCGAACACGTCTGGAGCATGATCGAACGCGTTCAAGAAGCAGACCCAAAAGGAAATATCCCAGTCGTCTTCCACTCAGGAGGAACATTCTCCCAAGAATTTGCCAAGGGACTCAAACAAGAAAAACTTAATCCAAAAACAGGACTACCCATGAGAGATCCAAATGGCAATCCAATCTTAGAACCCTACAAAGAAGGAGT
>JAHFKM010000061.1:0-4280 GCA_023245385.1 archaeon | reverse complement strand
AATGGGCATCGTTAATTCCATAACAGGACAAGTAGACCGAGTAGAATACGAAAAAAAATTTAGCATCACAGACGGAAAAGAACACATCTGGACACCACACAAAAGACTTGAAAGCCTCAACAGCACACAATGGGATGAAGAAAAACTCAAAATCTTCAGCTATCAAAAAGAAATAGACGAACTCAAACAACGCATCACACTCAAAGAAAAACAAAACGAAGCAATCGAAAAAACAGGATTAGCTAACAACGAAGAATATACAAGAACTCTCATCAAAAATAAACAAGATATTGACCTCCTCACAAAACACATCCACAACGTCCACCAACACCTCGACTCCTCAGTCTCAGAAACCTTCAACAAATTTCAAAAAGCACTCAGCACTACAAGAGATAAAGAATTCAAACAAGAAGCAGAAGAATTTGAAAAATCCAAAGAAAAAATAAAAAAAGAATTTTCTTATAATGAAATAAATACTAACATCCACAAAGTAGAACAACAACTCAGAACACTCGAAGAACAAGCAAGAAACGCTTCTGAAGAAGAAAGAAAAAAACTTCAAGAAAACTATAATCAATTAAAAGATGTCGCTCTCGATCTTCGCTTTCAAAAAACAAAGGAAGCAGTCACTGAAATCACCGCAATGCCCACCCCAGATATCTGGAGACCAATCAGTGAATTCGCCATCGACAACACCGCTAAAACCATGAAAGAAGTCATGCTCCGCTCCTACGAAAAATTCAAAGAAAACTCACCAGTTCTCGCTGTAGAAAACTTCTGGCCAAACACCCCCATGTCCACAGCACAAGATCTCAAAAAAGTTGTAGAAGAAGCACGAAAAGCATTCGCAGAAGAACTTGTCCAGAAAAAAAACATCCCAGAAGAAAAAGCACAACAACTCGCAGAAAAATTCATCGCAGCAACCTGGGACATCGGACACATCTACAACTTACGAAAAGCAGGATACGAAGGAAAGGAACTTGAACAAGAAGTCATCAAACAGACCAAAGAAGTCGCACCAGTCGTCAGACACGTTCACGTCACAGATAACTTCGGATTCCATGACTCACATCTCCCCCCAGGCATGGGTCACGTTCCAGTCGCACAAATCATGAAAGAACTAGACGATAAATGGCAAGAACTCAGAGCAAAGGGACAACTCCAAATCGAACCACGATCCATCATCGAGGGAGGAGGATTAATTGTAGAAATCGGACAAGACCCCACACTTTCCCTACTCGGATTTTTTAACTCACCACTCTACAATCTAGGAACAGGAGGAAAAGGATACTGGCAAGCAGACACACCCTTCGGACACTACCGCACCCTCTCCATGGAATTCCCCCAACAACACTTTAACCTGTATGGTTCCTCCTTCACCACTCTCCCAAAAGAACTTGGAGGACAAGTAGGCGGAGAAAAATCAAGATTCAGCGACACACCAATGAACTAATTTTTTATTATTTCTCAAACAAATTAACACCACACTACTCCTAAAAAATTCTCAACGTTAGCTTTAAATAGAAAGAGCTTCAAAACAAAAGTTATGAAAAAAAGGAAAGAACTTGTTCTCAAAAAAAAAGAAAAACTCCTCGAAGATTATGATATCGCTTACGACTTCGCAACAAAAGCCTACAAAAAATTCAGAGAAGTCATCAAATCAATCGTCCTCTTCGGCTCTGTTCCAAAAAAAGAAATCACCCTCAAATCAGACATTGATATCATTATTATTATCGATGATACAACCATCAATTGGGATGAAGAACTCATCGGATGGTACAGAGAAGAACTCTCACGCTTACTTAGCTCACAAAAATACTCCAAAGAACTCCATATCAACACAATCACCCTAACAACCTTCTGGGAAGAAATACGAAACGGAGAACCACTCGCCATTAACGTCATCCGCTACGGACAAGCACTCATCGATTTCGGTGGATTCTTCGATCCCTTAAAAATCCTCTTAGCCAAAGGAAAAATCAAACCCTCACCAGAAGCAATCTTTGTTACCATGGAACGCGCAAGCACACACTGCCTCCGCGGACATAATACTCTGCTTCTCGCTGTCGAATCATTCTACTGGGCAATGGTAGACGCAAGCCACTCAGCTCTTATGGCAAAAAGAATTATCCCTCCCTCACCAGAACACCTCTCAGACCTCCTCACAGAAGTCTTTGTCAAAAAAAACATCTTAGACAAAAAGTACACAAACTGGTACGAAGATACAAGAAAGCTCGCCAAAGCAATCACTTACGGAGATGTTAAAAAAGTTTCAGGAAACACCTTACAAGATCTCGCAGAAAAAACAGAAAAATTCGTCAACACCCTCAGAGAACTCACAAGCACCATCATTAAAAACGAACACATCATCAGAACAGAATACAAAAAAATCTAACTCTCTTTTAAAGAACTTTTAAAATAAAAAAAAATTAAGCAGCTTTCTCAGCTGCCTTTTTCCTATACGCTTGCTCATCTTTAGAATTGTATACCTTGTATACTTCCATTGTAGCTCTTCCGTACGGTTTGTGTTCAGCGATACCTTTCTCGATCTCTCCCTGAACTTCCTTATTCTCTTTTAAGAGTTTATATACACCTTTCTTCTGCGCATCGACAATCTTCACACCTATAGGAACTAAGCCATCAGAATTAAACTGTTGCATATAAGACAAGTGCACCTGATCCACACCCCCTAAGAGCAAGTTAGGATTAATTCCAAATATCTTTCCAAGAGTTTTTCCTAAACCTTTCCCATCTCCACTTTGAATATATCCTTCCAATGTTTTTGCGACAGAAAAAATCGTTGCTACTTCTTTTAATTTATCAGAAGCACCCTCTCCAAGAACTTCTTCAGCTAGAGCCGCGTACACTTTCATTTTTCCTTCTTCAGAAAGTTCTTCAAAAACAAGTTTAACAGTATTATCATATCCACCATACTCAGGTTTATCCAATTCTGCAGTAAGATCTTCAACAGCTTGTAAAGCATCTAGCTTCGCCTTATGATACACATGATTATGACCCATTACCATTGACTTACCTGCAGCATCTCTTGTTGTTAATTGCGCAGTATACTCTTCAGTATTAATAGTTCCTCTTACAACTTTTTCATGATTCTCTAAACCAATTGTTCTCTTAATTATTTTTTCCAAATCTTCATTAAATGCCATTTTCATTTCTCCTTCTTACTTTTAGCAATTTGATATAATCCATAAAGCATTCCAGCTAACCCCACAGGAACAAGAGCACCAGACGCTGTTCCACTCTCCGCAGCTTCAACAAAAGGTTTGTTAATTTCTCTTATACTTTCACTTATACTTTCTAACCCATAAGAGGGTATTTGATAATAATTCACAGGTCTTTGATGCATTAGATTATACAAACCCATTCCAGCACCAACAACTCCTGCTCCAAGAACAATCTCTTTTAACCCCATCTTTACTTCTCTCCCTTAGAAGATTTATCTATATCCTCATTGAATACAAATTCAGAATAAGTTCTCGAATTGGACTTTTCATCGACTATCAATTTAGAATAAGCTCTCAAAAGCTCTCTATCCCTCTCTTCTTTTGTTGTTACTTTTACATTAAGCTGCTCTCTCAAGGGATCAATTAAATAAAATCCTGATTTTAAATAAATTCTTGATTTGATATTATCATATTCTATTCCAGTTGCAGATTCCAAATAAGGAATTTTATCTAATGATCTACCACGATCACTTTCTACATCTAATTGATCATATTCTTCTTCTACACCTCTAGACAGCATGTATCCTCTCCCGTTCGTAACAACATGTTCAATTCTTTTTTGCATTTCGGTCTTTCCCTTTGTCATTTTCATTTCTCCTTCTTGTTTAATTTATTTGTCTTGATTAATACTTCTTCTAAAAGCTTAAGGTATTCTTCATCTTCACCAAGATCTGTATCTTCTCTGAAAGATGCATTAGCAACTTCAATTGCATCGACAAAGCCTTCAAGAAGCCAGATTTTTTCTTTGGGCTTCGCACCTTCCATTTTATATTGTGCGTAAAGCGATACCGGATTTAGATATGATTGTTCTTGTTTTGTATAGTGTTCAGTTGTCATTGTTGTACTCTTTTTTTTCTTATACTTTTAGAAGGTGAGCTCCTTTATATAACTTTCTAATTATTAATCACTTATTAGTAACAAAATAAAACTATTCTAGGTCGAGGCTATCCCACCGTTCGCTTCGCTCACTCCGCAGCAGAGCTGCGGGGTATTACGCCTCGACAAATGAGAAAAGTGTTAACTGATTTGGATCTCCTC
>JAHFKM010000060.1 GCA_023245385.1 archaeon | reverse complement strand
TGATGTAAACGCAGCATTGAATGTGCGATACCGTGGGAACCACGGGAATACAAGCCTGAACGAGAAATCTGCAATCAGCAGATTCGATGACTCAGGACGCTACGAAACTTTAGCGAGCCCAGCAGGGCGAGCCGGAGTCCGTAGTAGTTCACTCATACATTTCTGGTTCGTCAGCGTGGCTATGTTTTTTTAGTTGGTAAGAAAGTGCTTTGATTTTGTTGGATTGAGCGCCACAATCTTTGCAGAGTAAAGGTTTTGTTGCAGCATCTTCAACCGTTTTACAGATGGTACATTTCCATTTTAAGATTCTTTTTTTCATGGTTTAGGTACAAAAGGATTATTTTAATTCTTTAATAAGATTTTTTAAGGTAAAAAGTTTTTCTTTTCCTGTGTTCATATTTTTAAGTGTGAATTTTTTCTTTTTGACTTCATCGGTTCCAAGAATAATAACATAAGGAATCTTAAAGTAATTAGCGTAATCTAGGTTTTTGCTTATTCCTCGGGTTAGTAAGTCCATATCTGTGTTGATTCCTGCTTTTCTAAGTTCATGGCAGAGTTTAAGAGCTTCGTTTTCTGTTTGGATTGGGATGACAAAAACCTTTGTGACTGTTTTTTGTTCTTCTTTGTGTTGGAGTTTGATCGCGTCGAGAATAACATCCAGTCCGAAAGAAAGACCTAGAGTAGGGAAATTTCGGTTTATTTTAAGCATCTCGCTGATAAGATGATCATATCTTCCTCCTGAGCAGATTGAGCTTTTGATTTCTGAGTTTTTTAAGTGACCTTCATAGATTGTTCCAGTATAGTAGTTGAGTCCGCGTGCGAGTGAGGGTTCAAATACTAAGTTTGGGATTTTTTTGAGGAGAAATTCAAGTTCTTGGAGTCCCTCGTTTTCTCCTAGTATTTTTTTGAGGGTGAGAATTTTTTGTTGGCTACTGCCTTTGCTAAGGAGGATACTAAGGAGTTCTTGGATTTTTTCCTGTTCTAGTCCTTTCTGGTTGAGTTCTTGTTCTACACCTTCTTTGCCGATTTTTTCGAGTTTATCAAGAGTTAAGATAATACTCCCTTCATTTTCTTCTTTTATTCCTGTTTTTCTCATGAGTGCTTTGAGGATTTTTATATTATTAATTTTGAGTGTTGTGTCGAGTTTGAGTTGTTTAAATGTTTCTTGAGCGAGAGTAAGTAATTCTAGTTCTGCGAGCAGACTTTTCGCGCCGACAATGTCTATGTCACATTGGGTGAACTGCCTGTACCTTCCGAATTTGATTGGTCCGTCTCTGAAGACTTCTCCTATTTGATAACGTTTGAAGGGCATTTTAATGTTCGGGTTCATGCCGATGTAGCGTGCGAAGGGGACAGTTAAATCAAAGCGTAATGCTAAGTCTCTTTGTCCTTGGTCTTTTAAGGTAAATACTTCTTTTAGGATTTCTTCTCCTCCTGCGTATTTTAGTTTGAATGTTTCTAATCGTTCAAAGAGGGGGGTTTGTAAAGGATTATATCCATAGAGTTCGAAAGTTTTTTTTAAAGTATCTAAAAGGTGAGATTTTAAAATTTCTTCTTCTGGGGTTAAGTCTCTTGTTCCTTTTGCTCGTTCGAGTTGCATAGATGCTTATTTTAGAGGGAATTTATAAAAGTATCTAAAGCTCTTCAAGTTTGGAGGAAAGTTCAGGTGCTCTTCTTTGAAGTTCTGAGGCTAATTCTTTACAACTTGTAGAAAGTTTGAGAAGAATTCCTCCCATTGGTTTTAGGCGCATTTCAAGAGAGAGATTCTGAGTTGATTTTTTGTAAGTTTCTGATCTTGTAAAAAAAGAAAAGGGTGCTATGGGTAAGTGTTGTTCTTTTTGGAGGTAGCTAAAAAATTCGCGTTGTCTGAAAAATTCTGGAATACTATAAGAGTAGGAGAGCTGATAAGTCATTTTTGAAGGAAAGAAAGAAGGAGCTATTTAAAAGTTTCTAACTCTTATTGGGACAGAGAAACCTTTATGTATAAAATTTTATATACAGATATATGATATTAATTGATGGAACTCACGGTGGGGGTCAGTTATTACGTAGTTCTTTGTCTCTTTCTGCGGTTACTGGAAAGTCTTTCAAGATGATTAACATCCGGGGAAGGAGGGAGAAGTCAGGGTTACAGGCTCAGCATTTGACGGTGGTGAATGCGATAAAAGAAGTGTGTGGTGCTGATGTAAAGGGAAACGAATTGTATTCTCATGAGTTGGAGTTCATTCCAAAAAAAGTTCTTGGTGGAGAGTATAAGTGGGATATTGGGACTGCTGGTTCTACAACATTAATTTTTCAAACATTGTTACCTGTACTTTTATTCACAGAGAGGGAAAGTGTTGTTGAAATAATTGGGGGAACTGCGAATCCTTTCGCTCCTCCGGCTTTAGAGATTAAAGAAGTTTTTTTAAAGTATTTGGAAAAGTTTGGGATAGAACTTGAGTTTGAAATTTTGAAAGAAGGATTTTATCCGAAAGGAGGTGGGAAGATAAAGTTCAGAGTTCAGCCTGTTAAAAAGTTAAAAGTCTGTTTTTTTGGAGAAAGAGGTGAGTATAGGTCAGCAAATATTTTTGCGGTAGCTTCTGAAGAGTTAAAGAAAGCGGAAGTTGCGAAGCGTTTGATTAAAGGGTTTAAAGTAAATTTTCAAGTTTTAGAAAATCTTAAAGAGGTAGAAGAGTATGTAAAAAGCTTAAGTGAAGGATGTTATATTCATGCAAATGTAGAATATGAATCTGCGAAGCTGGCGTATACCCTTCTTGGTGAAAGAGGAAAGAAGTCTGAGGATCTTGGGAAGGAGTGTGCAGAAAAGTTATTAAAAATAAAAGAAAGTGATGCTGTTGTTGATCATTTTACTGGAGATCAATTATTGATATATTTAGCCTTAGCTGGGTGGGGTTCTTTGTGTACAGATGATATTACTGAACATTGTAGAACTAATAGTGGTGTAATTGAAAAGTTTTTGCCTGTGCAGTTTAAAGTAAATAAAAAAAATATTGAGTGTGTTTCTAGAGAGTAAATTTACAGAAAACTATAAAATAAAGTTATTATTCCAAGAAAGGTATGGAGGAGTTGTCTAAGAAGCTTTTATTATTACTTGCAACTTTTATGATCTTTTATGGAATGTCTGAATTTTTTGTACATGATTATTATAAAACAAAGCGTTTGCCTGCGCCAGCTCTTGATGAGTCTGTATTTAATAGAATGAAGTGGGATGATAAACATTTTAATGGAGATCAAGAGAGGATAAGTGCGGAAGCTTCTGATGAATATGATCCGATTGTAGGGTGGAGGTCGAAGCAGAATTTTAGTGGTTCTTGGTTTGGGAAAACATTTTACACGACAAACAGTCATGGAGTGAGAGGGAAAAAAGAATATGATTATGAGAAAGGAAAGGGGTTAAGGATCGTAGCGATTGGGGATTCTTTTACATTTGGAGAAAATGTGAATGATAATGAAACTTATCCTTTTGTCTTGGAAGATCTTTTAGGAAAGAATTTGAAAAAGAATGTGGAAGTGATTAATCTTGGGATTCATGGGTCAGCTACTGATCAGGATTTTTTATATTTGCAAGAAGAAGGAATACGATACCATCCTGATCTTGTAGTGTATGGTCTTTTTTTACCCGATATTCATAGAAACGCGATGAACTTTCGTGATGCTGCTAAACCACGATTTAAACGTGTAAAAGAGGGGCTTGAACTTGAAAGTGTTCCTGCTTCTCCTCTTTTTTATCTAAAGAATCCTCTGGAGAAACCATTATTTTTTATTCCAAGAATAATTGGAAGAATGCTGCTTCCTTGGTATGAAAAGCTAACCTTTTACAAGAAAGACGTGACTCTTACTGAAGGAATTTTAATGGCTATGAGAGAATTTACGGAAAAGAATGGGATAAAGTTTGTTGTGGTGTTGATGCCGACGCAGCAGTCTGTTGAGACTGAAAAGTTTAATAGTTATGATAAGGTTCAGGAGGAGCTTTTAAGATTTGGTCAGGAGCAAAAAATAAAGATGATTGATCTAGAGCAAAAAATGAGAGAATTAAGTAAGAAGGAAGTGTTATATGATGAGCATTGGACTGTATTAGGAAATGAAAGAGCTGCTGAGGAGCTTACAAAGTTTTTGATTGAGGAAAGAGTAGTTTAAGGTCAAGTTTAGAAAAAATAAAAAAAGCGGCACGAGACTTCCTGGATATGGCAAACAGATACTATGAGGACGCGAAACACTTTGAAAAAAAAGGAGATAAACTCACTGCTTTTGCGGCGTTAAACTATGCGCATGGTTGGCTCGACGCAGGAGCAAGACTGGGATTATTTGATGTGGGAGGAGATTCAGAACTTTTTACAGTTGATGAAGAATGGCAACGCTAGTAATATCTCTTGGAGGATCGCTTATCGTTCCAAAGGAAATAGATACTGTTTTTTTAAAAAATTTTTCTGCAATTATAAAAAAGATCTCTTTTAAAAATTTTAAAAAAATTGCTGATAAAATAAAGTACTCAGCTGGGCAACACTTTGTCCTCGACCAGGTGGCTGCTGGTATACTTTCCAAAGTAAAAATAAAAACATTTATTATCAATGGAAGAAATATTAAGAACTTTATGAATGTATTAAAAGGAAAAGTGTTTATCGGAACTATGATCTATGATTAAGACAATTATTTTTCTGTGGTTCTGCTTTTAGTGTTGACAGTCCTTAACTGGTTTATAGTTAGCGGAGGGATTGCTTTTTTACAAGAGTTTGGGCCTACAGGAGCTTCCGAAAATGCGATTTATAGTCTTACAGTCATGAGTGTCCTTCCTGTCGGTGGTGCACTCTCGATTATTTTCGTTTTTTTAGGAATGCCTTTACTTGCAATTTTTTTGATTCTGGCTTTTTATTCCCGTGTGGGTTTAATACCCCGCAGCTCTGCTGCGGTTCGTAAAATTAATCTATAAGTCCACGCGCGTTCTTTGAAGTGGAAGTAAGGCATGCATCTCATTGTACGTATCGA
>JAHFKM010000059.1 GCA_023245385.1 archaeon | reverse complement strand
ACCATTTCTCAAATCAAATTTTAAAAACTCACCGTACATCTCATCTACCAACTCTTTAATCTGTAAAACCCTTTTTACATCATTTTTAATAGCATAAGCAACAGCCTTCCTCACCAACTCTCCAGATAAATCACAAAGACCAAGAAGATAATCCTCCGTTCTCACAGCTAATTCTTTCACCGTAGGAATCTTAGCATTTTTAATAAACTCATAATAACAGGCTGCTTCAACATATTCCTGAAAAGCGACAGTAGAAATACCCTGCTCATAATCACGATCAACATCTAAACTCTTAACAGCGACTTTTATTTTTTTAAGGAGCGCTTCCCCATTAACAAGATCCTCCCGATGAACAGCATAAATAATCTGCTTTGAAAGTGTGATAATTTCTCTCGATCTTTGAATGATCTCCTCCCTTTTTATCTCAAAATTATGAAGCTCTTTTCTGATCTGCTCAAAAGATTTTTTGTCAAACATCCAATTTCTCAAATCACAGTTCTTTTTAAAACTTCTGTTTAAGCGAAGCTAAAGGATCAGGATCAACACTTATCCTCGTATGCTTATCCAAGAAAGTCTCCTCAAGCAAAATAGAAAGCTGTTCCACCTCCTGAGGAAGCTGATTCTTCCCAAGTTCCTCTTTCATTACTTTTTTATACTCAAGATTATTTTCAGGATTGAAAAGCTGATCATATTCAACAATGCGGGTTATAAGCAGGATAATTTCATTGATTTTTTCTTTATTTTTCTCAAGCGCTCTAGAAATATCTTGTATCCTACTCTCTTTTTTTATTTCCTCTATTTTTTTAAGAAGAACTAATGCCACTTCATAATACTCTTTGTCAAGCTGTTCTAAAGAATTTTTAAGAAGCTCAGCATGCGTCGTAAGATATTTTATTTTCGCAATAACTCTTTTTTCAGCCTGAAGAAGATTCTGCTCATCCTTCGCATTTATATAATCAGCACTATCTTTTACTATTTTTTTAAGATAAGTCTGTGTTGTAAGAGCTTCCTGTTCCACCTTCTCTAGATCAAACCTAAACCTAGGAAGCGAATTAAGCATCCTTTTTATCTCATTAATCGAAACAGTATCCTCTTGAACAGTTTCTTCTTCTTTTTTGTTCCAAAACATAGTTCTTTTAGAGAAGGAAAGGTGTATAATAATTTAGCTATTCTCCTATTTTACTTAAGACAAGGATTAATAACTTTAATAGCGTAAGGTTTCATTTTTTCAAACCACTCTCCTTCTGTTTCCCTAACCACTCCGCTTTTTGTTTTTGCGGAAATAGAAGTAACAATATTATTTTCATAAATAACCTGCTCAATCCCATACTTACTTCTTTCTTTATCTAAATAGGTTATTTCCTTTTTATTACTATCATAAAGACAATGAGTAAAAGGATTCTCAGAACTCATCAATTGTCTATATCCTCCATAACTCATTACTACCAATCCACCAATCAAAGCTGGAACAATCATCTTCTCCTTAAATGAACGCTGATACTTCTGAGATGGTTTTTTTACAGGCGCAAGAGCAGCTTTTTCTGATATATAAGGAAGTAGCTCTTGTCTTGCTGTCTGAGGCAATTGAACAGAAGCAGATGCTTGAATTGGTTTCACTTCAGACAACTTTTTTATTTCAGCTCTGAATGATTCATATCTTCTCCCTTGCTCTTTATAGATTTCAGATTGTTCTTCTCTCATTATAGGAATTTGTTTAAGTAAAGGTGTTAGTTGACCAAGAAGCTTTTCAAGACTTTCTACTTTTACTGCTAGAGGATGATTAGCTTTTCTAACAATTACTTCTACGGCATTTAGAATTTCTTCTTTTTCTCCTTCTAAACTCAAATACCTTCTAGATTCATTTAACTCCATCTTAAGATCATTAATACTCCTTAAAATCTCTTCTCTCTCCTTATCCCCTCTCTCGATGTATCCTTTAAGAAAATCCCTTGTCTGTTCTGCTTCTTCACTGACCTTTCTTACCTGTTCAACAATTTCTTCTAAACGCCCCTCAGAATAAGCTGTTCTCTCCAAATTAAAAACTGCTCTAACCCAATTATAAAATCTGGAAAGTACACCTACTCCATCTTCTTCTTGTTCTTCATCTTCTTCTACTCTTATGCTCATCTGTTCTGGAGGAGGAATTGTTTTTCTTTTTGCCTTATAGATAATACTGCTATAAATACCAATGAGATCTTGATCTGGAAAGCGAGGATTCGCTTCTTTATAGACTTTGAGTGTTGCATAAAAACTCTCTGCATCTGCCGCTAGCCTCTCAGGATCTTTTTTAGAAAGATATCCCCTAATGGAATTTTCTAAATTAGAAGAAATATAACCATCTTCAGATGCCCTTTTAAGAAATGGGTCTAAAGTTCTTCTTCTTCTTTGTTCGCTAAATATTAATTCTTTAAGTTCCTTCTGAATATCTTCCTCATTAAAATTTTCATCTATAATCTCTAAACATTTAGATGCAGTAGAAACAAAATCTTGATCAGGAATTCTTGTAAGTCTTACCGCAATCTGTTTTCGAGATTCAGGAGAACGAACTTTTCGATCTAGCTGAGCGTTAATCGCGCGAAAGAGCATAGTAGGCGTTTGTGCATCACCTGGCTTCGGTTCTGGAGGAATACTCATTCTTGGAAGGGGAGGAATTTTTGATTGTTCTCTTTTTAGTGGCTGTATTGCTGTGTCAGCAACTGCTGCTTCAAGCGATAAGCCTAAACCGGGTGTTTGTTTCTCCTGATTTTTTGTGTCCATCCAATCGTAATATGCTCTTAATGCTTTTTCAGGAAGTGGTACTCTCCTTTCTCTGAAATGTTCTCTATATTTTGTAAGTTTTTTTTCACTATTTTTAAGATCGTCAAGGGTCACAGAGGAAAGTAGATCTTTTATTTTTTCCTCCATCTCTGGATCAAGAGTTTTTCCTGGAAGTTGTTCCAGAAGATGGAAATACGCTTCAAGAGAATTTTTTTGTTCAGTCATTTGTTTACAAATAAAAAGATGTTTTATTTATATAACTTTCTATCTTTAGTATTGTAAAGTAGTTACACCTATTTCTATGAACCTAAAGAAATCTTTTTATAGAATGAAGTCTTTAAAGAATTATGCTCACTTACACACTTCTGGTTTCTAAACAAAATTTTCGCGACACCATCCATAAAAAAATTCAAGAAATCCCTGAAGGAATCTACCGTCTCTACAAAGTCTCAGGAGAATATGATCTCCTCGTTGAGATAAAACTGCAAAATGAAACAAAAATGAAAGAAGTTTTGAACAAAATTAAATCTTTTGATGGCGTCATGGATTTAAAAACATTAACAGTCCTGCATAAAACAAAAGAACACGATCACCTACCAAAACCTAATCCACACGTTTCGACTGATTCGGATTTTTAAAACACCACTCACACAAATAAGTATAAAGATCCTGCTCTTTAAATTTTAAAACAGCATAATCATCACAATAATCACACTTCTTTCCTTTCGTTCCACTCGTTACTCTCATTCTTCTTTACACACTAAGTTTAGAATAAGGATTTATCTTATATATACTTATCCCATATAAGACTACAAAAATATATTTTTCTTATTTAACCAGCAATTATTTTTAGCACTATACTTTTGTTCCATACCGAACAGCTCTTACCCCCGTAGTTCCTGTCCTCAACAAAGGATTACGATTGCAATAAAGAATAGGATTTTTTGGAAGATTTCTAAATGTAACAGCGCTTACTACCCTTTTACGAGAATTAAGATTCTTATTTATTGGCGGAATAAAAATAAGCTTTCCTTCCGAATCCTCTCGTTCACTTAGCTTTTTTGGCAGACCCTGCTTATTATACGTTTCTCTCGCAAGTCCTACTTTCCCATTTTCCCTTTTGATAAAATCAACTAAACACTTCTCCTTAAGATGATTCGCTACGCGTCTTCGCACTTCTTCCACATCTCCCTCTTCATTGAACCGATGATAGACATAGGTAGTACACCCACGAAATTCAGCATCTAACCATTCCTCATACTGCTCTCTCAATCCTAACACTTGTTCCAAAAGATCTGTAATTTCTAAACGCCCAAGTTCTTTCTTATTTCCATCATACACTTTTTTTGAAAGAAGGCAATCAATAAAAGCTAAATAGACAGGAATAGTTGGGAGCGTCGCTTGTTCAGCCTGAAGGATTTCCTGCGCCTGATAAAAATTTATTCCTTTATGAGAAATAGTTTTCTCTATTAATACAGGCTGATCTTTTGTTTCTAAAAAAATGTACTCCTGAAGATTGTTCATCTCTAAAGAAAAAATACAAACTTTATAAATCTTCCCATATTAATTATTATAAAGTAGTAACAATTATATTCTTTAAAAAAAATCTTTTATAAAATTATGCACTCTTAAGCGCGTCATACAAAGCACCCTCACAACGCTGCGCATCTATCGCTTCCTTCGTCGCAGTCTCAAAATCCTTAGTATTCTCATTCAAACAAGTCATTTCCTGATTCGCATACTGAGGATTGTCAAGATTCTTCACATTCACCCTACAAAGACCCTGCTCAGACCCAATAATCTCATAATACTCACTCGCCTGATAATTCTCAATATACAATCTCGTCGCAGGCTCACATCGAGAAAACTTGTCCTCAAAACAAGCAGGATTCTTACACTCAACACGCTGAGGTATTGTAACAGTTCCTTCAGAACTCTCAGAAGAAGGTTCAACACTCACCTCTGAAGATGGACTCTCTTGAACAGGCTCTTCCTGCTGCACCGTTCCACTCTCTCCAGAAATAGAAGAACTTCCCCTGCTTATAAGAAGCTACACAGTCACGGAAGTTAAAAGAACCACAAGAAAAACTAAAAACAACATAAGAATAAGCAACCCATTATCCATCTCTCCCCTCTTACTTCTCATTCACTTTTTCCGAATTCAAGATTATTTAAACTTTCTTAATCAGAAATCACTTTCGTTTTTTCTCTCTTCAACAAACCAAGCTGATCATCAAGCTCTTCCGCTATCTCCCGCAAAT
>JAHFKM010000058.1 GCA_023245385.1 archaeon | reverse complement strand
TTGCTAAAATCCTTAGGGTTGGTTCAGGATGACTTCCACTAAGAGTAAGGTTAGTATCACTGTATCCTAGAAACTGAAGCGTTGAAAAATAAGCAATGATTCTATTAGGAAGTCTATATTGTTGGTGTGATTTAACAATTTTAATGCCTCGATCGTTTAATGGTTCTGTTAGTGCGTCTTCAAGGTGATTGACTTTTAAAAATGAGGCGAGTGGATCAAATTTAGGATTGAAAGGAAAAAAAGTTTGAAGAGTTTGGATTTCATGGTAAGAACCAAGAAGGCGTTTGTATTTTAAGATAGTTTCGTTTCGAATTTTAAGGGTGTGTGTATGTTACAAGAAGGTAATGATTTGTGAATATTTCTGAAGAGTCTGGCTCTAAGTTGTTCCAAGGGTTTTCTTTTCCAAAGGTTGTGAATTCCAGTCTGGTTGAGCAGAGCATGAAGAAAAATTTTAATAAAATTTATAAAGGCTTCTAAGAATGTTCAGCTTAGTGCGTAGTAGTCTTCGAGAACGATTCTATCGAGATGTTCTAGGTTTCGAATGATGTGTAGTCTTCCTTTTCCTATTTCAGATATTTTTTTTGCAAATGTTATTCCTTCTTTATCCAGAGCGATTCCTATAACAGAAATGGTAATTCCGAGACTGACTGCTTTTTCTGTCAGTTGTAGGGTATTTTTTTGTGGGTCTTGGCCGACTGTGGGAATAGCGTCTGTGATTAAGATAAGGTGTTTTGTTAGGTTTCCTTCTGGGAACATTTCTAGTGCGCGTTCAATGGTGCCGGCGATGTTTGTTTGTGCTTTGGCTTTGACGTTTGCGATTGCTTTTAAAAATTGGGAGAAGTCTTCAGTAGGATAAACAACATCTTCTATTTTAGAGCCGAAGACGAGTAAGCCGACACGATCTTTTTCTTCTATTGCTTTGTAGGCTAATGCGATTCCTGCTTTTTTGCAAATGCCTATTTTGTTTCCTTTCATTGATCCTGAGGCGTCAAGGGCGTAAATGATGTGGATTTTTCCTTTGCTGTCTTTTTCAAAAACTTGTAAGTCTTCTCGTTCTAGAGTGTTGTGTCCTCTTCTGAGTGCTAGTTTGAGAGAGCTTTTGATAGCGAGATCCTGATAGCGGTCGTGTTTTCTATAGCTTCTTGTGTTTTCTTTATCTCCGTAAATTTGGATTTTTTTGCTTTTTCTTTCTCCAAGTCCTTTTGTTCTCATATCTTCGAGTTCTTCCATGTAAGCGACGAGAGAAGCGAGTTCTACTCCTCGTTCAGTAATTGTATTTTGTTTATCTAAAAGTCCTTCTCCTTTTAGTGCGTCGATTTGTTCTTTTAATTTTGATTTTAGTTGTCTTTGGAATTCTGGAAATTTTAGTTTCTTTTTTAGTTCTGCAGCTTCTTCTCCGGTAATTATTCTTAAGAATGTTTCTCCGTAAATTTTTTCTGCGGTGTTATAATCTTTAACAAGGTAATCAAACATCATATCTGGGTTGAAGGCGAAGAGTCCTTGGTTTGCGGAACTATCGAGGAGTTGTCCTTGTTCGACTCGTTGTTTATTTCCTTCGATTAAAGAATGGCTTAGTCCTTGGTCGACGCCAACTGATCCTTCTTGTTCTTTTCCTTTTTCTATCTCGTCGACATCGATTTCAGGGGAGTTCTCCTTCATTCTGTTTGGTGGAGTCTTCTTGGAATTTTTTAAATTCTTTTTTAATAAAGGTCTTTGTATCCATTAAGTAGCGTACTGAGGGTTTTAATCTTATTCTATGTGCGATGACTGAAGAAAATGCTTGAATTACGTCTTGGATGTCAACAGTTTTAGTTCCGCGTAGGAGCGCGTTTGATTGTGCGCGTTCATATAATCCTAGGGATGCTCTGACGCTGGGAACTCTTTCTAAGTTTTCGTTTTTTCTCAGAGTGTGGATAAAGGCTACTGTTCCTTCTAATAGTTTTTCAGGGAATTCTATTTCTTTTAGTGTTTCTCCTTTCGCTTTTAAGATATTTTTTTCTATTTCTACAGTTTCAGGGTAGCCGATAAAGACAAGGTCGAATCTGTCAAGCAAGACTTCTGAGAGGCGTTCTGTTCCTGAGAAGTCTTCTGGGTTCATAGTGCAGAGGGTAATAAAATTTGCTTCTAAATCAAGGTCATAGCTTCCTATTGTGGCTTTTCCTTCTTCAAGGACTTGGAGTAAGGCGTTTTGGAGTTTTTCAGGGCAGCGGTTGATCTCGTCGAAGAAAAGAACTCCTTGGTTTGCTTTGAATATTTTTCCTGGGGTAAAGCTTTCAAGTGCGAGTGGTCCGTATTTTAAGGCTTTTAATGGGTCAATGTCTCCGAGAAGGTCTTCAACAGTGAGATCTGGGCTTCCTTGGATTCTGACAAAGCGTTCTTCGCCCTTGAGAGTTTTTGTTTTTTGTGTTTTTGTTTTGCATTCAGGACAGAAGGGTGTTTTTGGATCGCAATGGAAGCTGCAATCGTTTAAGGTTAGTGGTGAGAGTAGTTTTGCAATGTTTTTTGCGAGGGTTGTTTTTCCGATGCCTGGTGGTCCTACTAAAATAATGTGTCTGTTCATAATGAGGGCAGAGAGAATCTGTTGTTTTGCTTCTTCTTGTCCGTAGATTTCTGTG
This sequence comes from archaeon, assembly GCA_023245385.1. GTDB lineage: Archaea > Nanobdellota > Nanobdellia > SCGC-AAA011-G17 > GW2011-AR18 > JAHFKM01. Next base: position 2,502 of record JAHFKM010000058.1, on the reverse strand, counting down.
AATGGGTCTTGTCCTTTGTACTGTTTGAAGGTTTCTTGGATCATGCGCTCGCCGGGGGTGAGTTCCTTAATAAAGCTTTGTACGGTCTGTGTTTGAACTTCTCACGACCTTCACTTAAAATAGGAGTTAACGAATAAGGGGGTAATCTTTATCGGAAGGTTTTAATGCTTCTCCAATCCAATAGGAAATAACTTTTGAATAGCCAAGCTGGTCAAAGCGTCTTGTTGAACTTATCACTTTATTTTTTAAAATAATAAAATTTCCAGAGCTTTTAATTTTTCTTAAAAAATCACCTTCTTCGCGCTTTTTTAATAAGGGGTTGTATCCGCCATATTCATCAAACGTTTTTTTGGTACAGAAGAGAATTCCATTAGAAACACCGAGGGGGCAGAGAAGATGGTTTTTCAAGGTCATGAACATTTTGTTTTTAAAGGAGTTTTTTGAAGGGCTAATTTGACAGGTTCCAACAACGTTATTTTTACACACTTTTTCAATCTCTTCAAGAACGCGCTCAGTCATATGTGTGTCTGCATCTAAAAAAACAAGGATTTCTCCGCGTGCTATGCGTGCGCCGGCATTTTTTGCAGCAGCAGGACCCTGTCTTTTTTCAAGGCGTAAAAATTTGTCAGCATATTCCGCGGAGATTTTGTCTGTTTTATCAAGAGATCCGTCAGAGATAACAATAATTTCACAAGATTTTAGATTTTGTTTTTTTACAGATTCAATTGTTTCTTTTAAATAGTTTTCTTCATTACAGGCAGGAATAATCACTGAGAGCATGCAGCCAAACATAGGTACTTCTTTAAATGTGTTTCTTCGAAAAAATTATTTTATACACCTGCCACAATATCCCTGAAATATAAATTCCACTAGCTGCGTACAGACCTTTTACAAAAAAACCAAAAGCGAAGAACAGGATCATTAATGAACGTGCGAAGAAGGCGGTTTTTATTTTGGTTAAAAAGATAGTTTGATGAATCGCAAATAAAGATAGGGTTACAGCAATTAGTATTTCATTGGCAGGAGAGAAAAGAATCAATAAAAATTCTATAGAGCGGTCAGCGCCATAATCTAACCATTTTCCTAATTCGGAGTCTGCATGAAGAAACCTTGCTAGGTGTCCGTCGAGAATGTCAAAAAGAAGAGATGCTGCTGCGAAAAAGATGAAGTAGGGTTTTTGTTTTAAAGAGATGATGGCGAGAATTCCGGTAAGGAAAGAGAAAAAGGTAAGGGTGGTTGGGTGGATGCTGGTTTTACTTATTATTTTCAGCAATGGTCTTAAAATATTGTTTGTTTTTTTCTTTAGATTTTCTATTAAGATATTAGACATGCTTTTTTATAAGGGAAGGTGTATAAAAAGATATTTTTTTTGTTTCAAATGTTGGGTTGTGAGAAGAGCTAATGGATTTAAATGGACAAAGGTGTTTTCTTCGAAAGGTTTATATTATTCTTTAAGGAGAGAGGGTTGTGGTAAAAAAGAGAGTTGTTTTGAAAAAGGTGAAAAAGTTTTCTAAGAATGATCTTCCTGAGTTTGAAGTGCTGAAAGTTTTAGAAAAAGAACTTGTTCATATAAAAAAGAGGCAGAAGGAAAAATTTTCTTTTGAACAGGTAAAAGTGGATTATAGGAGGATTGAGGGGTGGAGTCCTCCTTCTCTTTTTGGTGCTGTTGAAATAAAGCAGTTAAAAGTTTTAGAAAATGAAGCGAAGCTCTTGAGAAAGAAAATGAAGCGTGGTTTTTCTTTGGATTTTCCTGTGATAAGGCCTGTTCGAAGAGAGCTTGATGCTCGTCTTTTTGTGAAACAGCAGGGAAATCTTGATGTTGTTGAGCGAGAAGAGTTGAAGCTTCTTGAGCGAAAAGGAAAGAGAGTGAAGGAAAGAGTGCTTGTTGTTGGTCCTACTTCAAGTATGTTTGAGGTGAAACGTGTTGTTCTTCCTCCATTATGGTTTGCGCGTCCGAAAGGTTTGTTGAAGTGTATTTTAGAGTTGGAGGAGAAGGTGGAAGAAGGTGATTTTGCTGATGCTATTGATTTGTATCTTGTGTTGAACAAACAGCTTCAGGCAGAGAAGGATCTTTCTCTTGTTTTGCGTGGGGAGGCTTTTAACAGGCTTTTAAGGGTATATAGAGATATTAGGGATCGTTTTTTTATACCATAACATTTTGTTACTATTATTGAGTGGAGCTATACGAAAGATTTATATAGCAGTAAAGTTTACTTTTACTATCACCTCTTTTTCCCAGGGAGAAGATTCTTCGGAACCTTCTTCTTGGGTTTAATGCTTACCATGCCTAACAAACCAAATACAAGTGTGAGGGTATATTATATTTTTACCAAACTCTCTAAGGGAATAAAAACTCCAGCAGCCTCTTTTACTGACGAACAAGATAAAATTCTTTATAAAGAAGATCAAGAGGGCGACCATGTTAGAGTTACCTCTTTGATAAAAAGAGGTTCAGAAAACTGCTATAAATTATGGGAAAAGGGAGACGAACTAATTTATTAC
>JAHFKM010000006.1 GCA_023245385.1 archaeon | reverse complement strand
TCTTCTTTTCTGAAATTCTTAAAACCTTTAATCAGAAAGGAGTTCAATTCAACCTCTGTTTGATGAAGCTAAATAATTACGTTTATCTTTTCATTCTATGGCAAAGTACTTTTTTAGTTCGTCAGCGAGGGCACCTGTTTCTTTTTTTATGAGTTTTGCTACTTTATCTTCTTTTTCTGAAGCGAGAAATTTGTCAAAAAATGCTCTAAAGAATCTTTTGAGAGGTGTTCCTTTCCAAGTTTCTTCATAATCTCTTTCAATTTCACCTTCTAGTTTTATCTTTACATTGCCTTCAGTTATCTTCTTTCCTTCTACTTTTACCTCTCGATAATTACTGATACTAATTGTTGGTCTAATTAGGAGTTTATGATAATCATCAACTCTTTTATCTGCTTCCCAGCGCATCACAGTTGTTTTTCCTGATTCAAGAGTCTTGGTTTCAAAGCCTTTTTCAGCTGGATTATATCCATTTTTTTTTAGCCATTTCTTTACTAAATCTTGCATTTCTTTACTATCAACAGAACCAGAATAAGAGAGTTCAATGCCAGAGACGATTATATCAACAACTTTTACCATTGTTCTTTTCGATCGTTTCTTTCTTAATAACCTTTCGGCCTTTTACTTGAAGCTGTAGAGTGCTAAAAAGTTCTTTGTTTCGTCGATAATTTTTTCAGTATCTCGATAGAGTTTAATTTTAAAGGATTCTATACTTTGCGCAATAAAGTATTTCTCATAGAATCGTTTGAATAAACTTTTATCGTTCCATTCATTTTTTGCGTTTCTGATGAGGGTCGCAGTAAAGCTTATTTCTAGATCTGCTTTGTTGAGTTTTAATTTTCCGTTTGGTCGGTCAAGTTCAACATCGTTCATTCCAACAATAAAAATTTTTAGGTCTAATTCCATAAGAATATAGCCATCTAGTTCTTCTCGAGAACTTGTCCAGACAATGTCAATAATTTTGCCGATAGGTTTTACCCGTTCAACATATCTGACTTCTTTTGGTTCTTTAAATTTTTCTTTTTTAATCCATTCTGCTAAACGTTTATAGAGAAGAGTGGCGTCAAAAACACCTGTATACCTTACTTTTACTCCATCGAGAATAGGATCCTTGTCAGCCATCTTTCTTTAAAGATTCTTAAGGTGGATTAATAAAACTTACTAATGGTAATATTCTAACTTCTCTTTAATTATGTTATAGATTTTTTCTGTTTCTTCAGTTAAAGTTTTAAGATACAACTTTTTTATTTTCTCTTTAACAAAATATTTGAGATAAAATTTGAAAAGTTTTCTGTTGAACTTGCTCATCCACCATTCATTTCTATAATCTAAATAAACGTTGCTTGTAATAGTTAGAGTAACATCTCCCTTGTCTATTTCTTTTCCATTTTGTTTTACTTTATTTAGGTTTTCAAAATTTAATTCGATAAGCATTTCAGTTCGAGCGAAATTATCAATTGGACGGATCATTGAAAAAACAAATTTCCGTTCGTGTCCGTATTTGCTTGGTTTAAGTTCGTGTTCTTTTTCAATAAAAAAATAGTGAAGGCTGTCGCTTTCTTTACGGATGGTTTTGTAGACCTCTTCAGAACTGAAGGTCATATCAACAAGGCGTAATCTTTTTTTTACGACCTCTTGTTGTTCGACCATGAAGACAGGAACTCTTGTACTTTCTTAATAAGCTTTTTGTTCAATCGCATTCAGAGCAAACGCTTTTTCTTTTGGAAGAGTGAAGAAGAGTGTATGCGCCGCAGATTTCACATTCACCATCTTCAGTTCGTATTTTCTTTGGAAGAATAAGTTCTTTCTCGAAAATAATTTCAAGGAGTTGTGGTTCGACTTTGAGAATGTCAGAAACTGTTAGCAGTCCGATAATTCTGTTAGTTTTATCAACGACCGGGAGTCTGCGAACTTCTTTCTCACTCATTAAGCGAATTGCTTCTAAAAGATCCATTTGCGGGTTTATAGTGATCACTTGTTTTGTCATGACTTCTTTTACAGGAATTTTCTTCTTGTCCAGACCTTGAGCCATAGCGTTTACTAAATCTTTCTCTGTGATGATTCCTTTTAAAAGATTATTTTCAAGAACGACGAGGCTTCCTACTTTTTCTTTGATCATTTTCTTGGCGCAATCAAGAAGTATAGTTTCTGGACCGAGTGAAACAGGAGTTCTTGTCATTGCGTCCATGACACTGATTGTTCGTTTCATTAAGTAAAAGAAAGTTTTTATCTTTAATAAAGTCTTTGTCACTCCAGGCTATATATTTTTAAAAACAAAATCTTTAAGTGCTTTGCTTTAAGAAAGAAAGAGATGGATCTTCGTGAAAAAAATTTAGAATTGACAAAACAAAGTTTGAAAGATAGTTTTACTAGAGATATTCTTGTTATTCAGACAATTCATAGTGTGGATGAGCTTTCTTCGATAATTAATAAACTTGTTGCGAATATGAGGGAGCGTTACGGGTATTTTGCACCGAGTTTGAGTAGGGAAGAAGATGTTCAAAAGTTTATAGAAAGTATTTTTAAAGAAAAGCAGGATGATCTTGGTGTTGTTTTCAGAAAAGAAGATCTGGAATCTATTCAAGAGCTCGCTCATGAACTGAATAATGTACGTGCGTTACAAAAAAAGCAGGAAATTTATTTAGAAAATCTTATGAAAGAACTTTGTCCGAAACTTCTTGAAACTGCTGGAACCCATATTGGTGCGAGACTTATTGATTTGGCCGGATCATTGAAACATTTAGCAGAGATTCCTTCTTCAACGATTCAGGTTCTTGGCGCTGAGCGAGCCTTATTTAGACATTTAAAAACAGGAGCGAAAGCGCCGAAGTTTGGGGTCATTTTCGCACATTCTTCGATAAGTGGGGCTGAAGAAAAAGGAAAGGCAGCGCGTAGAATTGCAGGTAAGATTTCTATTGCTGTGAAGCAGGATTATTTTTCACAATGAGCGTGCAAGCGACAAAATATTCTGGGATTTTTGAAGTGTGGAAAGGAAGTAAGAAGCTGCTCTTGACAAAAAATTTAACTCCTGGAAGATCTTTTTTTAGAGAATATCTTTTTCAGGATAATGAAGAATATAGAGAGTGGGATCCTAAACGGTCAAAGATTGCTGCTGCTGTTGTAAAAAAAATTAATATTCTCGGATTAAGAGAGGGAGATAAAGTATTATATCTCGGTGCTGCGCATGGTTACACAGCAAGTTTTGTTTCTGATATTGTGAAGGAGAAAGGGTTTGTATATTGTCTTGATTTCGCGCCTCGCGTGGTAAGGGATTTGTATTTTGTTTGTGAAGAAAGAAAAAATATGGCTCCTCTCCTTGCTGATGCGTCAAAGCCAGAGTTGTATAAAAGTCGTATTGAAATGGTTGATATCATTGTTCAGGATATTGCGCAAAAACTTCAAGTGGAGATTCTGTTTAAAAATTTACAATTCTTGAAACCGCGAGGATATATCTTGCTTTCAGTAAAAGCGCGGTCTATTGATGTTACGAGAAAACCAGCTCAGCTTTTTAAAGAGGTTGAAGAAAAATTGTTAACAAAACTTAAGGTTCTTGATAAGAAAGATTTAAGTCCTTTGGAAAAAGATCATATGTTATTTGTTTGTCAGGGAAAATAACTGTTTTAAATTTTAAATAATTCCTTCAGACTCTAAATATTTTTGAACTCCCTCCACTACTATAATTTGTGACACAGTATAAACTTCAGTATCTCTTTTCATTCCCTCAAGATAATTCCTTAAGTTTTTACGAATACTCTCGATTGAAGGACCTAATCGATACGCCTCGTTTCTTCCTGTAAGCGGCATCTTTTCTGGAGGAAGACCTAAAAGTGGATTATTATGAACCCATTGTTCTTCTACCCAACGATCATGATTTCTCGCTAAGTTCTCATCTAAAAAACTTCTTATTCTCATGCGCATTAGCAGCATGTTCTCTGCCATGAGGCCATATCCTGATCTTTCTTGTGATTCTCTTGTCCACGACTTATAGTGAGGCATACTTTCTAGTTTCCCTTCTTCCCGCATTTTTTTGACAATCTCTTCACGCTGTTTTCCAGAAATTTCTAGGAAACGTTTGGCTCGTTCATAATCCGAATAAACTAATGGACTCCCAACTATTTTTCCTGTATACCACTCACACGCCCCCATCATAACCCGATCAGAATCAAGAATCACTGTTCGCAATTCACCCATCGTTAACTTCTGATCCCTGGCTAATTTTTGATGATGGAAGTGCTCATCGCCCTGCTGGTATACGAGATCTGCATCAGCAAGGGATCCAACTATCCCTCTAAAGTTTGTACTAGCTACTTTTACTGAATCTTTAAACCCTTTGCTATGATATTCCGCTATCGCCGCTTTCCTTGCTTCCTCAGGAATTCTCCCTGATTGTCGCCATTTGTCCCACAACTTCGCTAACTGCGTACTCTCTCCCAAACGACTTGCGATCAAATTCAAATCTGCTTGCCGAATATTTCTCATTATCTTTTTTCCAAGAGGAGTATAATAGAGTGCGTAGGTTCCACGAATTGAGAGATCATTAGTAGTATAGAGTCCAGAAATAACAAGTTCCTTCATCTTCTCTTCAAAAAAATTATTCTCTGATTGGAGTTTTTCAGTCATTGCAGAGTTCATAAAAGGTTCATCAGTTATCTTTTTGAGATTAGCTTCGATTCTCAACTTTAACCCCATTAAATCTTCATCAACTGTATTTCCCGGAACATAAGTCATAAAAAGCATTTCAATCGGAAGTTGCTCTTTCCGAGTCTTTTCAAGAATGTGTTCTGCAAACTCGACATTCTCAACAAGAGCCATTACATCTCCTTTTTCAGAGTGATATCGACCCAAATACTGCGGAGCAGGGATTCCTAAAGTATTCCAGAAATTGAGATTGTTCGCTTGATTTGCTGCATACTTTCTGAATCGATCTAAATGTTCGTTCACCCTCTTTTTTCGATAGCTACTCGTATGAAGACGGACTAACTCTTCAAGCTTAGAACCAAACTCGCCACGTGCAGGATGTTGTATCTTAACAAAAAGAGTTGCAACTTCTGTATCTGAACGATCACAGAGATGCACCTTACAAAGTGAAGCATTTCCGCTAGGACCCTGTTCAATAGTCTCAGGAATCTTTAGATAGAAACCTTCTTTGTCTACACCCAGAGATTCCCACGCGTTTTTTCCGAGATTAGATCGAAGAAAACGAGGATTTTGCAAGTCATGAATTCTCGTCCCGGCGAATACCATTTTCTCTAGGGGAACGTTAGAACATTTAAATCTTTCTATAAGGTTACCATTCACCAGTAACTATTTTATTTATCCAAAGTTATCCGTGCAATATTCGTTGAACGAGTCGTAATATTCCTCATCTTCTCAACAATCGAACTTGTAATCGGATCCATATTCTCCTCAAGATGATCCATACATACATTCATCACTGTCAAACGATTTTGAATAACTTTCATCGCTAAATCCACGTCCGCAGTATAATGCGATTTCAAAGCGTTTGAATAATGATCAATCACTTTCAGAAACGTAGCTTCCAACTTTTCTTTATTCTTAATCTTTCCGCGTTTCAAATGGACACAGATTCTCTTCGTTTGATCCGCAATACTCTGCAGGGAAGAAACAACATTCCAGTACTGCAAAATATCCCAAGGTTCAATCTTCAAAACGTTTGCTAATTCCGGTTCATTCAAAGCTTTTCGTAGTGTTTTGAAAATAAGAAATGCCAATCGTGTCACGTCCCCATCCTTCTGAGAAATATATTCCAAAAGATTCTCTCCAACCATACTTTCCCCCGCATCAGAAAGCATCGATCGGGTCATCACATCCATCCTTCTAATCAACACACTAACGGAAAGATTGCTCGCATCCAAGAAACAACGCGCAATAATTTTCTTTGAATTTTGTTCCACAATCTCAGTTGAAGCTAACTTATGATAGTATTCGCGAATATTCTGCGAACTCTTCACAAGATCTTTCCCAATGATATTGATGGTATCAAAATTTTTTAAATATGCAGAAATTATAAACGTTTTCAAAGTCTCCATATTTGGAAGTTCATCTAAATTAATAGTAATTTCAGTTAATTCTCTTTCTGGTTTGGATTTTGGAAGAAGGTGAAGTTCGTTGTTTGCGCCTATTTCAACAGCGATAGAATCTCCCTTTTTCAAAGAATTGCTTTCAACCCAGTTTTTAGGTAGTGAAATAACAAAAGATGAATCCCCGAATTTGATTAGTTTCCTATATTGCATCTTTGACCCCCTATAGTTTCCTGTGGAAATATATTCCACCTATACTTTTAAGATAAGATATAGATGAGCTATATAAAATTAACGATTTTTCGGCACAATCCAGAAAATTATAGACTTTTACACGTAATAAAACTATTCCTAAAGAATTTACTTATAAAAAAAAGAGAGGATAATTGTTTAGCTTCATCAAACAGAGGTTGAATTGAACTCCTTTCTGATTAAAGGTTTTAAGAATTTCAGAAAAGAAGACCAAACTAAACACTGATTAAAAAAATTTAAGACCAAGCTAAACAATTACAGACAAACGGCCTTGCGTGGAAATTCAATCTTATCTGTCTTGAACCTGTTTCCCTCCATGATTGGAATAAAGAAAGAACAAGCTTAACAGAACCTGTTCTTATTTCAGCATAAACTAAGAATGTCATGGAACTAAATAAATTTTATTGTGCTAAACACAAATAAGCTATATAAACTCACAAATCCAAGCAGGTTTAACATGCAGATAAAAGAAAAAGAAAAACATAAGATCCAATCAACAGAATAAATCTTCAACTTAGAGAGACAACTAATTTCCACGCAAGGCCCAGACAAACGGTAAGTTTATATAGTAAAAACCCTTTCTTCATTTAGCCCGCCATGAGAAAGACTCAACGGAGCTTACGATAAAACGATCAAGCAATGAGGCTTGGGAGTTAATGTCGGGCGATATCATTATCAAAATTCAAAGAACAAAGGTAATCATTCAAACTTATTATAGAGAACTCATCCGTCTCAAAATTTGAGATCACAGTAAGAAATAGTTATTAGTTTCTATGAATACCTCGTTCTCAAAAGAATTTTAGGGGGAAAACATGGGAAAAGTAAGCCCAGTATCAGCAAAATATATTATAGACGCAAACATTCAAATCGAAGGAACTGTTGATAAACCAGATGTAATCGGAGCAATTTTCGGTCAAACTGAAGGTTTTTTAGGTTCTGACTTAGAATTACGAGAGCTCCAACGTTCTGGAAAGATTGGAAGGATTGAAGTAAAACTTGATCCAGTTAACGGAAAGAGTATTGGTCATATTATCATTCCAAGCAGCTTAGACAAGGCAGAGACAGCAATCATTGCCGCAGCTCTAGAAATAATTGAACGTATCGGTCCTTGTAATTCTCATGTTCGCGTTGAAAAAATTGAAGACGTTCGTGTGAGTAAAAGAGACTTTGTCATTCAAAGAGCAAAAGAACTCTTACAAAAATTACAAGGCACTGTTCTTCCTGACTCCCAAGAAATTACTGAGGAAGTCGCCCAAAGTGTCAGAATGATGGAAATTATGGAGTGGGGTCCGGAACGCTTACCAGCAGGTCCTGGAATCGCAGAATCTGAAGAAGTCATCCTTGTTGAAGGCCGCGCTGATGTACTCAACCTCCTGAAACAAGGAATTAAAAACTCTGTCGCGATGAACGGCACAAGCGTCCCAGAATCAATAAAAGAATTATGTAAACAAAAAGTAGTTACTGCTTTTGTTGACGGTGACCGGGGCGGAGATTTGATCTTACGAGAATTGATTTCAACAAGTGAACTGGATTACATCACCAAAGCTCCGGATGGAAAAGAAGTTGAAGAATTGACGAAAAAAGAAATCCATATCGCTTTAAGAGCAAAGATTGTAGCAGAGCAATTCAAATTCGAAATCAACGGAGCAAAAAAACCGCAACTCATTCAGCAAGGCTACAAAAAAGCCTTACCTGTACGAGAACCAATGCGCGCTCCCCCAATGAATACTCTCGCTCCAGTTCAGCGCGTTGAACAAAAAAAGGATTTCTCTCAATTTAGAGAAAAACTCTATGATCTTATAGGAACACGAGGAGCGTACATCTTAGATAAAGAGTGCACAATATTAGGAAAAGTTCCAAGCAGCGAGCTAGAAACAACACTGAAAGAACTTCCTAATGTATATGCTGTTATTTTTGATGGAAGTATTAGCAAAGAAATAGCAAAAGTTGCAGAAGGAAGTAATGTGAGTTATATCGTCGCTACTACTTCGAAAATAAGACCAAATGAAACAAAGGTACATATTCTTACTCAAAAAGAACTTGAGTAAAATTTTTTATTTTATACACTTTTTTCAGACAAAAAACTTTATATATTTCCGAAACATCACATTTCTGTACGAGAAAGGAGAAAGACAGATCAGTTCTCTGTTATAACTTATGAAAGCACAAAAACTGGCACCATTATTGCCTAGCCTAAAAGAAAAACGAAGATACCTTGTCTTTGAAGCGTTCTCACAAACACCCTTTACTTTTCAAGAAATAAAAGAAGCAATTCTCAAAGAAACAACGCAGTTCCTCGGCAGGCTTGGACAAGCACGCGCAGGGATAAGTCTCCTTGATGATTGGTATAAAAACAAAGGTATTATTAGAGTATCAGCATCTTCACTTAATCATCTCAAAGCAGCACTTCTCTTTATTAGAAAAATTAATAAGAGAGATCTCATCCTCACGACACGAGGAGTTTCTGGAACATTACATAAAGCTAGAAACAAATTTATCGCTCATTAAAAGGAGGAAGCAATGCAACCAACAATCAGCCACCAAATGATGGGCTACGATAGAAGTAGCACCATGTTCAGCCCAGACGGGAGACTCTTACAAGTAGAATACGCAAAAAAAGCAGTTAGACAAGGAACTACCAGTTTAGGTATTGTCTGCAAAGATGGTGTTCTCCTTCTCGCAGATAAAAGAGTTATCGAAGTACTTATCATTCCAGAAAGTATAGAAAAAGTTTTTCAAATAGATGACCACATCGGCGCAAGCGCAACAGGATTTCTCATGGATGGAAGAGTCCTCATAGAACGCGCACAACTTCTCGCGCAACAAAACAGAGTCACTTATGATTCAGCAATAGATACCCTAAGTCTTGTTAAAGAAATAGCAAATATGAAACAAGCGTTCACTCAATATGGAGGAGCAAGGCCTTTCGGAGTCTCAATCCTTTTCGCAGGTGTAGATGATGAAGGACCACAACTATATGTTACAGACGTTACAGGTATCTACTTTCGCTATAAAGCAACAGCACTTGGAGAAGCAGAAACGCCACTTAAAGAAATCCTTGAAAAAGAATACGCTGAAGACCTTACTATTGAACAAGGAATCAAACTTGGCATCAACGCCATGCGTAAAGTTTTCGGAAAAGAATTTGACATTGAAAGAATAGACGGCGCATATCTCAAAACAAGTGATCGTCTCTTTAAAAAAATAAGCAAAGATTACCTTAGAAAACTCAAAAAAATCCAATAACAATGCCAAAAGAAAAATCAGTCATCGCGAAACTTCGTAAGGGGGGAAAAGAATTTGAAATTCTCATCAACCCAGAAGAAGCTCAAGCGTACAAACAGGGGAAAAATGTTTCTCTTGAGCAAGTTCTCGTTCTTGAAGAAATCTTCGAAGATGCGAAAAAAGGAACAAGAGCGTCAGCACAGGACATGCAAAAAATTTTCACCACGGATAAAGCACTTGCAGTAGCAGCAATCATCCTCAAAGAAGGACATGTTCCTCTCACTGAGGATATGCTTAAAAGCGAAATGGAACAACGCAAAAAACAAATTGTTCAACTTATTCACAGGAATGTTATCGATCCCACTACAAAAAGACCACACCCGCCGAACAGAATTGAAACAGCACTCTCAGATGCGAAAATAAGAATAGATCCTCATAAAACAGCAGAAGCTCAACTCCATGATATTGTCAAAGGATTACAACTCCACCTTCCTATCAAATTTGAAACAAGACAACTCTACCTCAGGATCTCAGTCAAACACCTCGGAAAAGCACTCTCAGTTCTCAAACATCTCACAAAAATTCTTAAAGAGACATGGGATACAGATGGAAGCCTCATGGCAACAGTTGAAATTCCAGCAGGACTTCAAGAAGAATTGGAAACTAGTTTAAATAATATCACAAAAGGAGACTTTGAACTAAAAATCATAGGAGCAAAATAAGATGGCCTTACTTATTCAAGACAAAGCAATTGTTGTACCTGGAGAAGAACTCGCAGAAGGTATGGACTATCTTCCAGGAACAGACGTTCTCAGAGAAGGAGAAAAACTTATCGCAACAAAAGTAGGACTTGTCAATATTAGTGGTAGACTTATCAAACTTATTCCTTTATCAGGAAAATACATCCCGAAAAAAAATGATATTATCCTCGGCAAAGTTGTCGGTATGGGATTTAGTGGATGGAGAGTAGACATCGACTGGGCATTCGAAGCAAACCTCGCACTCAGAGACGCATCAACAGAATTCATAGAAAAAACAGCAGACCTCAGCCAATATTATAATTTCGAAGACTGGATCGTCTGTCAGATCACTGCAGTCGCAGCAGGAGGAAGACTTATTGACTTGACAATGAAAGGATCAGGACTACGCAAACTCGGACCAGGAAGAATCATCAGCGTCACGCCCTCAAAAGTTCCACGAATCATAGGAAAACAAGGAAGTATGATCTCTCTTATCAAAGAAACTACAAACTGCAAAATATCAGTAGGACAAAACGGCCTTGTCTGGATCTCAGGAGAAGACTCACACAAAGAGCTTATCGCAGTCAGAGCAATAGAAAAAATAGAAGCAGAAAGCCACATCTCAGGACTTACAGACAGAATCAAAGCATTCCTTGAAGGAGAACACCAATGAATTACGATAAAAGATTTGATGGAAGAAAACCAGATGAACTCAGGCCAATCGAAGCAAAGGTAGGCATCATTCCAAGAGCGACAGGAAGTGCGATGCTCAAAGTTGGAAAAACTCACGCAGTTGCAGCAGTTTACGGACCACGGGAACTTTATCCTCAATTCCTCCAAGACCCTCAACGTGCAATTCTTAGATGCAATTATAATATGCTCGCCTTCTCAGGATCAGGAGAACGTGTAAGACCAGGACCAAGCAGAAGAAGTAGAGAAATTTCTCTTGTCATGGAAAAAGCGCTCACACCAGTTTTAGACTTAGAAGCATTCCCAAGCACAGTCATTGACATTTTTGTAGAACTCATCCAAACAGATGCAGGAACACGATGCGCGGGAATCACCGCGGCAGCAATGGCACTTGCAGACGCAGGCATTCCTATGAAAGATCTTATCAGCGCAGTAGCAATAGGAAGAATAGGTGATAAGGTAGTTCTAGACGTTACAAAGGAAGAAGAAGATTTTGAAGGAGGAATGGCAGACATTCCCATCGCTATGAGTGTCAGAACAGGACAAGTAACTCTCCTCCAAGATGATGGTGAAATTACTAAAGAGAAACTTATGGAAGCTCTCGCTCTCGCAAAAAAAGGCTGCGAACACATAAGAACCATTCAAATCCAAGCACTCAAAGATAGATATAGGGAGGAAGTATGAATACCATCCTCAAAGAACATTTACTCAACACCCTCAAAAAAGGAAGCAGAGAAGACGGAAGATCATTCACAAGTTACAGACCTATTACTGTTGAAACAGGAATATCACCTAAAAGCGCAGAAGGATCAGCGCGCGTTACAATAGGTGAAACAGAAGTTGTTGTCGGAATAAAAACAGAAATTGGACAACCCTACTCTGATAAGCCAGATGAAGGAAGTATTATGGTCAACGCAGAACTCCTTCCCCTTTCAAGCCCAGAATTTGAATCAGGGCCGCCAAATATTAATTCTATTGAACTTTCCCGGGTTGTAGACAGGTCAATCAGAGAAGGAAAAGCCCTTGACTTTAAAAAACTCTGCATAAGATCCGGAGAAAAAATGTGGATCATTCTCATCGATATTTATCCTCTTAATGATGATGGCAATCTCTTTGACGCAGCAGCACTCGCAGCGCTCGTGGCACTTAAAGACGCAAAATTCCCAAAACTTGTCGAAGACAAAATTCAATATGGAGAACTCTCAAACGAAAAACTCCCCCTTCAGTGCTTCCCAGTTTCATGCACTGTTTTCAAGATCGGAGACAGTTTCATCGTAGATCCGGGAAAAACAGAAGAAGCACAAATGGACGCACGTCTTACTGTCGCATTCTTGGAAAACGGGAACATCTGCGCACTTCAAAAAGGTGGAGATAAAGGACTTAGCTTTGAAGATATCAATAAGATGGTAGAAATTGCACAAGAAAAAACAGAAGAACTACGGAGACACATCTAAAATGGAAACACTTACAAAATACGAACGGGCACGACTCATCGGCGCGCGGGCACTTCAACTCGCAATGGGCGCACCACTTCTTCTCAACCTCAAAGAAGAAGATCTTGAAAAAATAAACTATAACACCATCGAAATAGCGAAGATGGAACTTGTAAAAGGAATCCTCCCTATCCTCATAAAAAGACCAATGCCTCAGAAAAGGGCATAAGATCTTCAATGATCATCACCAAACTTCTCTTCAAGAAAAAATTATTTTTCTTTCACCCGATGCTCACTGTTCTTACAGACCAAGGATCAGGAGAAATACCTTTCCAATTATCAGCTCACTCTTCTCTTGAAGAACTTAATGCGAAAATAAGTACAATGAGTATTTTTTCAGCGGAGGACTTTTCAAAGATCACCCAAATCTTTTCCTCTCAAGATCGTGAATTTGTTCGCGCGCTTCAACTCGCAACACTTAACGCACTCCCTCTCACTTTCTTTTATCCCACTATCAAACAAGTACCAAGACCAATGCATGTGATCCTTAAAAAAGAAAATGGCATCGAATTCTTAGCGCTCTCACTCGACGCAGCAAGCTTTGACAAAGCAACACTCGCCAATGAACAACTTCAAAAAGAAAGTTATCGTACTCTTAAAAACTTTAACGAACTCTCTGAAGAAACAATCCTCGAGGAACTTAGTAAAATCATTTCCACATTAAACCTTTCCTTTGACTTCACTATCCAACTTGGCGTTAACTTTTCCAAACAAACAGAATTACAAAAAGTTCTTGAACTCGGCAAAAAATACAAACTCATATACATCGAACAGGCTAGCGTAACAGACTCACAGGAAGACTACGCTTTTCTTACAGAACAACTCAAAACAACCACTTTTGTCTGTCAACCCTACGCCCCAACTCACTTTGTCGCGAACGCGACTCTCCTCTTTTTTAGTTCTGTTCAAGAACTAGATCTTATTACTAAAACTCTTAAAGAAAAAGCTGTCAACATTTTTTACTCACTTCAAGAAGGAGAAGAAACACTCGCAGTAGCACTCGCGTTACCTATTATAAAAATACCGGTAAAAAATAAAACTATTGCAAAAAAATTAGGCTCTCTTAAAAACACGCTTAAAAAAAATTCATGATAAAAATTATTTTGTTTCATCTGTATACAGTATTTTCAAGGCTTTGTCAATAGGATATGGAGCAGAAATAGATTGCCGGAAAGAATACCTTTGGGGGAAGAAGGGTATATAATGATCAGAAAGTAAGCAAATTAATTTCCACGCGAGGCCAAGTAAAACGAAACCTTTAAATTATCAGAGAACTAAAGCTATCTATCTCGAGGCCTCCTATGAAGAAATATTTTAGTTTGGAACAAGCAGAACAAATTTTACCTACGCTTCAGTATGGATTAAAAAAACTTATTAGGATTAAACGAGCGCTTTCTTTGCTTGATTCTGTAGAAATAGATTTTGAAGATTATCATTATGAATATAATCTTCTTAGTTTGCGCCTAAATAAAAAATATCATAAGCTTTCGTTTGATTTTTATAAGTATCTTGAAGTTTTAGAAGGAAAGGGATGTATTGTGAAAGATTTGGATAATGGTTTGGTTGACTTTTATTCACGCCATAGGGGGAAAGATATTTTGTTATGTTGGAAATTCGGTGAAAATAATATTTCTTACTGGCATGAGATTGATTCTGGGTATTCAGAAAGGAAACCTATTTCTGTGCTTAAAGACTTAGAAAAAGAGCAGCATAAAAATTAAAAGAAGAGAAGGATGTACGGGAGTGCTGTTACTAAAAGACCTACTATTATTCCTGCAATTCCTAATTTCTTCGAGCCTTTTTTTACAATACCATAGAGCGAAGTGCTCACTCCTAGTATCGCGAGCAAGTTAGCGAAAATTACTGCCTGCCCTGGAACAGAGAGGTATCCAGAAAAGGTATAAATTTTATAAAATAAGCTCGCTACAATACTAAAGACGATACCACTCATTACAGAGAAGAACAAACCGAGAATTGTAATCATATCTCCTTTTGAAATGTTCATGCTGCGCTTAACACTCCTGTTAGGATTAATATTCCTACAGTTACTTGAAGGAGGAAAAGGAGAAGAGCTGCAACTAAAGCTAGAATATTGATTTGTTTTTCTTCCTGCTTCTTTATTGATCTTAGTGCGAAGAGAATACTTACTAAACAAAGGAGAAGAGAAGCGCTTAGTGTGAGTAAGGCTCCTGGATAGATAAATGCTGTGTTAAAGAGGATTATGCTTAAAGATTCACAGAGAAATATTATTCTTTTTTGTTTTTTTATTAAAGCAAAAAGCACGCTTAAAAGACTTAAGAGAGCGAAAGCGCCGGCTATTTGACTTACCAAAATAATTCCTTGATTTGAGAAAATGACCAGAAGGGGATTTACAAAAGAGAGCATAAGACTTATTCCTACAAAAACAAGGAGAGATAGAAGAAGAATATTGGAAGGTTGTTGAGGGTGTGAAACTTCTTGTGGTTGAGCAACTTGAGGTAAAGGAGATTCAAGTAACTGTCCTTTCTTTCCCATCCTCTTTTTTTCCATCTTACTCTTTATTTATTTGAATATATAAATGTTTTTACTCTTTTAAAGAGAAGAATCATCTTAATAAGGTAGTTTTATTATAAAAAGTTATGAAACTCGTAACTGTTGTACTTCTCGCTCTTACACTCTTGCTTGCTGCATGCACACCTATTCTTGGCGGTGGGGGGTGCTAACGTTTTTTATCATACTTTAGTTTTAACCATTCTCTCCAAAAAATAAAAGCGAATCCTACGAAGAGAAGAATAGATCCGCCTAAAACATTGCCTTGTACGATTAAATTTGATCCTGTAGAAACTGTGACTATTGCTAATCCTATCAAACCTCCTTTTTGTAAAGAATTTATCTCCATATTCTTTTTTTGTTTATTGAAACAATTTAAAGCTTCCTGTCAGGAAAAATTAAAAAACTTCTTTAACTTTATTAAAAGGAAGATAGAGAAATCTTCAGGTTGATACTCTTTTATTTTTAAAAGGATGGAGAACTCATCTCTCTTACAACTAATTCAAGTCTGTGGAGGCGGGCTGGTGTTGTTGTTGAGCAGGAAGTTTCAGCGAGTCTTTCTAGGTGTATTGCTACTCCATCAAGAAAGAGCTTGTAGTCTACTACGCGTTGTTTGTAGGTTTCAAGAGTATCTTCTCTAAGATTAAGAGTACTTTGAGTTTCTGTAATCTTCTGATTAAAGCTTTTCTCGATGTGATTATATGCATCAACTATCTGTTCTCTTGTTCTAATTGTATGTCCTAGCGCATCAATTAATTTTTTTTGTGAAGCAATTCTTTCTTCTTGAGAAAAATTTATTTGTTTGTAGAATATTACCTCTCTTTCGAGAAGTTTATTTTTTTCTTTTAAAAAGTCAGTTTGTTCAGCATAAAGATGTGTTACATCTTTTAAAGTATCATTAATTAGAAAAGAGTACCATCCTCTTATACCTAAATAGACTATTGCTCCTGCTAGGGTAAGATAAGTAACTAAGGGTGATACTTTTTTTGCTTTTTCAAGAAAGCCCATAATTAATATTGAGTATGCAAAAGCTTAAAAACGTAGCGAAGGACTTTGAAAAACTTTTTATAACTCCAATTCTTCTCAGAACTATGATTGAGTTAGTTTACTTGAAAGATTCTTACTTGAGAGAATTAGAAACAAAAATAGTAGAAATAATAAATGAGCGTTTTATTGTTCTGGATAAGACCGTTTTCTATGCGCAGGGGGGTGGTCAGCCTTTCGACACTGGAACGATTCAAAAAGAAAATGAACATTTCAAAGTGCTTTCAGTAAAGAAAGGTGAAGGAAATGTTTTGCATGAGGTCGACAGGGCAGGATTAAAAGTAAATGATAAGGTGAATTGTAAAATAGATTGGAACAGAAGGTATAAATTGATGAGGATGCATTCTGCTGCGCATTTACTTTGTAGTATTTTTTTCAAGGAAGCGAACGTATTGATTACGGGAAATCAGTTGGATTTAGAAAAGTCGAGAATTGATTTTAATTTGGAAGAGTTTGATAAAGAGAAGATCAGTAAGTATTTTGAAAAAGCAAATAGCTTGATTGAGCAAGGTGCGGAAGTGAAAGTGTATTCTTTACCAAGAGAAGAAGCGTTGAAGATTCCTAATGTGGTGAAATTAGCGAGCGCCTTACCTCCGGAAGTTGCAGAGCTGAGAATTGTTGAAATTGTAGGGATTGATCTGCAGGCTGATGGTGGAACACATGTGAAAAATATTAAAGAAATTAAAGGGGTAGACTTAGTCTTAGCAGAAAACAAGGGAAAGAATAATCGAAGAGTATATTTTGCTTTGAAAGAGTAGTTTCTTCAGACATATTTAAAAAATTCTTCTCGTGAGATTTTCATGTTTTACAATTTTGTTAAGCAGTCCACGGTCAAGAGTGGAAGAATTATTTGGACAATTGGAATCGTTCTTTTTGTTCTAGTATTAGAATTTTTTGTTTTGGAAATTTCGCCTCCCCTTTTGTATGTGCTAGTAAATTATTTTGCTGGATCAACAATATTCTAATTTATCAAAGAACAAACCTTAAATATAATTTCCACCAGGGCAAGTTTATGAGAGAAAAGCAGGAAGTTGGTTTAACAGTAGTGAAAGAAAAAGATATTTCAGAATGGTATACTCAACTCTTGCAAAAGGCAGAATTAATTGAATATTCTGATGTTTCTGGGTGTTATATTATAAGGCCGAGAGCGTATTTTATTTGGGAGCAGATTCAAAAGTTTCTTGATAAGAAATTCAAAGAGTCAGGGGTTAAAAATAGTTACTTCCCTTTGTTTATTCCTGAGAGTTTGCTTAAGAAAGAATCTGAGCACGTTGAAGGTTTTTCCCCTGAGGTTGCGTGGGTCACAGAAACTGGTGAAACAAAATTAAATGAGCGTTTGGCAGTGAGGCCGACTTCTGAGACAATCATGTATGCGTCGTATGCGAAGTGGATTCGTTCGTATAAAGATGTACCTTTAAGATTAAATCAGTGGAATAACGTTATTCGTTGGGAGTTCAAGCATCCTGTTCCTTTCTTAAGATCTCGTGAATTTTTGTGGCAGGAGGGTCATTCTGCGTTTGCAACGGAAAAAGCGGCGCGGGAAGAGGCGAATGAAATACTTAGTTATTACGAGGAGTGTTACAAAGAACTCTTGGCGATTCCAACTTTAAAAGGGAAGAAGTCTGAGAAAGAAAAGTTCGCGGGAGCTGTTTTTTCATTAAGTCTCGAAGCTTTTTTACCAAATGGAAAAGCAGCTCAAGCTTGTACGTCTCATCATCTTGGAAGGAATTTTTCGAAAGCGTTTGACGTTGGATTTTTAGACGCAGAGGGGAAGAGACAATTAGTCTACCAAAATTCTTGGGGATTCAGTACTCGTTCTATTGGTATTATGTTGATGATTCATTCTGATGATAAAGGTTTAGTACTTCCACCAACACTTGCAGAAAACAAAGTGGTAATTGTTCCTATTTTTTTTGATCCTACAAGAGAGAAAGTTTTGAAAAAATGTAAAGATGTAGAAAAGGTGTTAAAAAGTTTCAATGCGTTTTTAGATGAGAGAAATGAGTATACACCTGGCTGGAAGTATAATGAGTGGGAGTTAAAAGGTGTTCCTTTACGAATTGAGCTTGGTCCGAAGGATTTAGAAAAGGATCAGGTTGTTCTTGTAAGAAGAGATACTGGAAAAAAAGAATTTGTTAAAGTTTCTGAGTTAAAAAAGAAAGTTGAAGAGAGTTTGGATGAAATGCAGTCTGATCTCTATAAAAAAGCTGAAAAGTTTTTGAATGAAAGTATTATGGAAGTTTCAGATTGGAAGGGTTTTGAGAAAGCGATGAAAGAAAAAAAGATTGCTCTTGCTCCTTGGTGTGGGGATGAAGGTTGCGAGACAGAAATAAAAGATAAGACTGAAGGAGCGAAGTCTTTGAATATTCCATTTAGTTCTGAAATGAAAGGAAAGAGGTGTTTTCATTGCAATCAAGAAACAAAAGTGGTTTGTTATTTCGCAAAGAGTTATTAATGATCTTATTGATTTTGATAGCTCTTTCAGGGTGTAGTTTACAAGGGCGGGTAGCTAATGTTATTAAAGAAGAAAAGTATGAAAGAGCGTTTGTAAACCGAGTAATTGACGGTGATACTTTTGTTTTAAGGGATAATAGGCATGTGCGAATAACATGTATTAATACGCCTGAGAAGGGAGAGTTTTATTACAAAGAGGCGACTGATTTTTTAAAAAGTAAAGTTCTAAACAAAGAAGTTTTTTTGGAAAAAGATATTGGTAATAAAGATAAGTATGGGAGATTATTAAGGTATGTTAGAGATGTGAATGATCAGCATTTAATTAATTATGATGAAGTTATTAATGGTTATGCGCGCTTGGATCGTATTCCTCCTAATGTGAAGCATTGTCCTGAGTTTGAGGCTGCGGAGAAGATTGCGAAGGAAAAGAAATCAGGGATCTGGTCTGAAGTTTAATTTTTAAGAGAGGCTGGAATAAGAGAACTTTCTGCTTTGAGATATTCAAATTTAGGAAGAAAGAAAAGTTATTATATTGATTTTTTTACTGTTGAAATTTAGCCTTGAGAGAATGAAGCCTGTTCAAGAAGTTTTTGTAAGCGTCGTCATGCCTACCTATTGTTAAGAACCAAATTATATTCGCTTCAACATAGTATACTAAACGAATATTTGTTGTGATCTCTTCTCTGTAACAATTTTGGCCGCCGCTTAAATGTTTCAGTCTTAGGGGATTTCGTTTAATTTTTTCTTTCTTTTTGTAAAAGATTTCTAGAATCTTTTTGTCTAAAACATCTAGATCTTTAAAGAAATCAGGATGTAACTTGAGTTCCCATTCATTCAAGAGGTATCTTCCTCTTCTTAAGATACGCGTCAAGTTCTTGTTCAGTCTTTCCGAGAGAAGGATTTTTTTTTATTTCATTGAGTCTTTTTTTTGACGAGATCTTTTTGATCAAAAAGAGAACTTACATCTTCTATTAATGTTTCCACATCTCCAAGAATCTTGTTAAATTTTTCCTCAGAGAGTGTTACGGTTGTCATCTTATTTTGTCAGCCTTAAAAGTATAAAAACTTAACTAATGAACACTAAGAAGATAGTATTTTTGTTTTGAGGCTGCGGAGAAGATTGCGAAGGAAAAGAAATCAGGGATCTGGTCTGAAGTTTAATTTTTAAGAGAAGTATTATTTCAACATTAATGATTTTCTCATCTATCTTTATACAACTCTCAACCAGAGTAATACGCGTATAATAAAAGGAACATTCTCTACTTTTATTGGAAGAATTTTCGTAAAATGATATTGTTTTTCATTTCTGTCTTTAAAATTGATTGTAATGTTCGCATCAGGCAATCGAACGTATTCTCGTCCATTGGTGCTTACGATCACGCGTTTAGAATTTTCCATTTTTGGAATGTCGGTGACTTCATGATTGTTTATGTTGATTCGAACATCCTGCACAGGAGCCTTCACTGACAAGATGAAAGTGATGTTAAAGTTAGTATCATATCCAACAAGATCAGGAGCGTTTATATCATTTACAATTAAATCTGGACTTGCTAGGACATTAACTAAAACTGAATTTTTAATGCTTATTTCAGGAGCTTCTGCGGCGATATCTATTTTATTCAGACCTGTTTTTAGTTCGTGAAGAGGAAATTTTACAATTTGTGTTTCATCTGGAATTAAATTAAGATATCTGCACTCAGAAGCGACACAGACTTGCACGTTTTTTAATTCGCGTCCAGCGAGGTTTTTTATAGTACATTGGAGATCTACGCTTTCATAAGAGAAGACATAATCTGGAGCTTGACATTTTAGTTCAAGGTTTTTTGATCCTGTAATTTCTGAACCTGCTTTAATAAGATTTTCAGCCTCAACAGAAGAGTATGCTTTTCCAGAAACTGAATAGCTGACGTTTGCGCGTGCTTTTGAATGAAATTCATCTTCAACTTCAACAAAGGTATAATAAGAAAATCCTGGGTCTACAGAATTTGGAATAATAGCAGTCCAGTGGAGTGTTTTTGTTTCTCCTGGTTTTAAGAGTATTCTTTTGACATTTTTTTCAGTAAGTTCGGGTGCTTTTGTAATGACAAATATTTCAGGAAGATAATGATCTTGTTTGTTGGTGATAGTTACTTCAAGAGGAACGTAGGATCCTGGAGCGACATTGTTTATAAGAGGATGTATTCTAAAATCTACTTGTCTTCCTATTTTTGTTCCGAGAGAGAGTGATGCGGCGGTAATATTCACTTTCTGAGCTTTAAACTTTACTCCGTATGCTCTCCATAAATATTTTACTGAAGAATCTCCAGAGTCAGCTGCTACTTTTAGTTTAATATGACTTGGATCTAACCATCCGAGTTGACCGTAGGTGACATCGAAAGGAATCCATCCTTTTTCTGGAAAGTAGACTTCAGCCCATCCGTGTGGACCCCATTGGTGACCGACGTTTGTATAAGCAATTCCAGAAACAAAGCGAGCGGGTATACCGAGAGAACGCATCATCGAGATGAAAAGGTTTGTTAATTCGTCACAGACTCCTTCTCTGTTTACAAAGACCCAGCTGGAAGGTTTGACAACATCTGCGGTAAGGGTATTAAGATCATACTTCACATTCTTCTCCACCCAGTCTCCAATTTTAAAAGCGACGGCATATGTATCATCTTCTCCAGAAGCGAGCTCAGCAGCCTTCGCTCGAATATCAGGATTAATATCAATAAAGGCTGTAGCTTTGGTATATTCATTTTCAATAGGATCAAGAGGAAAATTCACTTTTTTATCGACTATGAACAGCGCGTTTGTAACTTTAACATTGCTGTCAAATCCGAAATAAAAATTGTTTTTTTCAGGATGATCCCAGCGAAAAGAAAGACTTTCTTGATTTTGAGTTATTTCTGCGGCTGGCTCGCTTTTTTTTTCTAGGTGTTCAACTTCAAGATTCAAATCTTTTTGGGGGAAGAAACTTAAATTTGCGAGAACAAAGTCTACTTTTGCTTCATTTCCTAAGCGGAGCATTTCAAATTGTGAATCTAAAGATACTTTCATTTCTAAGGAACTGTAATCATTGTAATCATTCACTGCTTCCTGAGCGTGGGCAAGGGGAATAAAAAGAAGTAAAAGAAAGAGTATTTTTTTCATATGTTCTCCTTAAGTATTTCTACAAAACGATCAAGATCTTCTGAAGAGATACATGCGCCGCATGCTTGTTCGTGTCCGCCGCCGTATCCTTTTAATTGAAGAAAGACTTTTTCTAGAAGGGTTGGAATGTTTTCTTTGGATCTTAGGCTCATTTTGATCACGCCTTCTTTTTCTCTTCCAACAATAATAAACTTTTCGGGATAGAGGAAAGAGAGTTCATTCGCGAGTTCTTTGGTGAAACTTGTTTTTTTTGAAGGGTAGGTGAAGATGAGGAATTTTTCTTTGTTCACTTGTTCTTTTGCTTGAAATAAAAGGGTGTTGTATTCTTTTTTTAATTTTTCAGCTCTTGCGTAGAGGAATTTTCCAGTTTCAGAAGACTGTTCGAGAAGTTCTTGAGGATCTTTGAGTTTAAATGCTGCTTCGATTGCTTTGTGTACTTCTTTTCCTTTTATCATGAAAGAAAATATTTTGACTAATTCTCCGAGTGTTGTTTTGAAAAGAATATCTCCTGCTTCTTTTTCTTTTCCAAGAAGTGTGGGGTATAATTTTTTAAATTCTTGGGCAAAGTTAGGGACATAAAAATCTGAGATACATCCTAACATCCCTATCCAAATTTCTCCTTTACTTACTTCTTTTGCAAGGTAACTTGTTGGAACATTCTCACCGGTAAGGCGG
>JAHFKM010000057.1 GCA_023245385.1 archaeon | reverse complement strand
TTTACAATGTTCTTTGTGATTTCTCCGTTTTTAATAATGAAGAGTTGGTCTCCTTCTATTCCTGACATGTAGTTGATGTTTTGGAGGATATCTTTTTCGTAGCAGGTGTTCATGATGCAGGAGTATTCTATTTTGGTATTGACTTGTTCTACGAAATTATTTATTTCTTGTTCTGTTAAATGATCAATAATGAAGATGATATTTGTGTCTAGTTCTGCTAGGTGTAGGTGATCATATGCTTCTTTGATATTGCTGAAGTCTTTGTGCGGGTGAATGATGACAAAGTTAGTCATGGGGTTGGGGGGGTTTGTAAGAATTTTTAAAGATGATTGTTTTTGAAGGAAAAGGATTATAAGTCTTTTAATGTTCTTTTTTTGATGAAAGAAGTAATTCAGGAACTTTTAATAGGGTTGGATGAAAATAAGGATGTAGAGAAAGTAAAGGCTGGGATTTCTAAAAAATTTAAATTGAAGAAGATGTTTACGAATATTGAGATCTTGAATGAATTGTCTAGTGAAGAAAGAAAAAAGTATGCGAAGTTGTTAATTACTAAACCAGCAAGATCTGCTTCTGGTGTTTTTCCTGTTGCTGTGATGTCTGCTCCTTTTGCGTGTAAGCATGGAAAGTGTATTTTTTGTCCTGGTGGTCCTGATTCTTTTTTTGGGGATGTTCCGCAGAGTTATACTGGGCATGAGCCTTCGACGATGCGTGCTGTGAGGGCGGGGTATGATCCGTATCTTATTGTTTTTAACAGACTTGAACAGTATATTCTTCTTGGGAGAATTCCTGAAAAGTGTGATGTTATTATTCAAGGCGGGACTTTTCCATCATTTTTGAAAGAGTATCAGGATGATTTTGTGATGAATATTTTTAAGGCGATGAATGATTTTTCTGAAATGTTTTTCAAGGAGGGTGAGTTTGAGTATGAGAAGTTCAAAGAGTTTTTTGAGTTGCCTGGGTCTATTAAAGATGAGCAGAGATCAGGAAGGATTCAAAGGAAAATAAAAGAGTTAAAGCAATCTTCAAGTTTGGAGAGGGAGCAGGAGAGAAATGAAAGGTCAAAGATTCGTTGTATTGGATTAACAATTGAAACAAAGCCTGATTGGGGAAAGGTAGAAGAGGGGAATGAAATGCTTAGGCAAGGGTGCACGAGGGTAGAAGTGGGTGTGCAAACAGTTTTTGAGGATGTTATTAAAGGGCTTAACAGGGGGCACACAATTGAAGATACAAAAGAGTGTATTAAAATTTTAAAAGATTTGGGATTTAAAATTAATGCGCATTATATGCTTGGTTTGCCTAATTCTTCCAGTGAGAAAGATTTAGAGGGGTTAAAAGTTTTATTTGAAAATCCAGAGTACAGGCCGGACATGTTAAAGATCTATCCGTGTTTGGTGATTAAGGGAACACCATTGCATGAATTATGGAAACGAGGGTGTTATAGGGAAATTACTGTTGAAGAGGTTGCAAGAACGATTGCGGAGTTTAAAAAATTTGTTCCTGAATATGTTCGTATTATGCGTGTGCAGAGGGATATTGCGAGTACGGTGATTGATGCTGGTCCAATTAAAACTAATTTAAGGCAGGAGATTGAAAAGATAAGTAATAAAGAAGGGAGTAAGTGTAGGTGTATTCGGTGTAGGGAAGTTGGGACAAGAAAAATTAAAAATGTAGAATTGGAAGTGAGAGAGTATGAAGCGAGTGGGGGGAGGGAATTTTTTATTAGTTTTGAAGGGGAAGATAAGATTGTTGGGTATTGTCGTGTAAGGTTTCCTTCAGAGTTTTTGAGAAAGGAAATTACTGAGGATACTGCGATGGTGAGGGAGTTGCATATTTATTCTGATGCTGTACAGTTGGGAAAGAAGGAAGAAGAGAGTTTGCAACATAAGGGGTTTGGAAAGCGCTTGATGGAAGAGGCTGAGCGTATTGCTAAAAAGTATGGGAAGAGGAAGATGATAGTGATTTCAGGGATTGGGGTAAAGGAGTATTATAGAAAGTTAGGTTATGAGAAAGATGGTCCGTATATGAGTAAGAGCTTTTTATGAGGAGAATTTAGAAAGAAGAAGATAGTATATTAAGATGAATATTGCGAAGAAGATCATTCCGTAAAAAGAGGTGAAGGTAAAGTAGCTTTGGTCTGTTCCTTTTGTGAAGATGAGGTAAACGAATTCATCGAGGATGACTGCGACAAAGATTCCTGTAAGAATGAGTGCGATTTTTTTTGTTTTTGGGAGAAAGTTGAAGATGAGGAAGGGGAGGGTGAGGAGAAGGAAGAATGTTCCAGTATAGAAGTGGTGGATATTCTGTCCTAAAAAATAAACGTTCGCGTTTGGAAAGAAGAAGAGTGTTAGGCGTAAGAAAATAAGGGTGAGGATAAAAGGAATGCTGAAACGAAAGAAGATGTGGGAGTTTCTCATAGTGGGGTTGGGGAAGAGCTAGTATAAATTTCTTATGGGGGAAACTATTTAACTTGGTATTTTTATCTTGTGTTTATGCAAAAGGGAAAGATCTTTATTGTTTCTGGGGTGAGTGGTTCTGGTAAATCTGTTTTAGTGGAGTATATTTTGAAGCATCGTTTGAATATAGTGAGAGCTATCTCTTTCACGACAAGAAGTCCAAGAGATGAAGAGGTTGATGGTTACGATTATTTTTTTATTGATAAAAAGCATTTTTTAAAAAAAGTTGAGGAAGGTGAGTTCTTAGAGTTCAGCGAGGTGTATGGGCATTTGTATGGTACTGGGTTGGAGTCATTCAAGCCAATTGATGAGGGGAAGGATGTGATAAAAATTATTGATGTGCAGGGTGCCTTGAAGTTGAAGAAGGCGGGGATTAAAGCAGTCTATATTTTTTTGAAAGTAAATAAAGCGACCTTACAAAAAAGATTGTTGGAGAGAAAAGAAGTGGATGTGGATCTTCGTTTGAAGGAGTCAGTGAGTGAATTAAGAGAGAGGAAGAATTTTGATTATGTGATTGCTACGTCTGGGACTAAGAAAGCGATTCCAAAAAATGCAGAGAAACTTATTAGTGTGATGTGTTAGGTATTTTAGAAAAGGAAGTATTTTATTTAATGAGTATAGTAAATTAAAAGATTATTTAACTGAAGTAGCAAAAAAGTAGAATTAAGGGATTAGGGTGTGATCATGCCGTGTGATTTTTTGTAGACTGTGTAAAGAATTCCTAATGCTCCTTTTGCACTTTTGATTGTGTGTTCTTTAAGGTCTTGTTGGATCAGTTCTTTTGGGGGGCTTGGTTTGAGAAGTTGAGCGAGATCGGTGAGTGGTCCGAACATTTCTTTGAATCCTTTGAGCGTTCCTTGGAGTGGCCATTCGATGGGTGGGTGTGTTGGTATTTTTGTTTCTTCTTTTTTTGGGTTGAGGTAGTCATCTATTTCTGCTTGAAGTTCGTCCATGCTTGTTTCTACCCAGGTGTCAACGAGATCCATATCTTCGTAGAGTTCTCTTGCTTTTAAGACTGCGATTTCTGTGTCGTCGAGTGCGTAGGCTTTGAATTTTATTTCTGCTCTTCCTCCGTGGACGTATTGTCTTCCTCCTTGGGTTGTTATTGCTGAGGGGACACCGCGAAAGTCCATGTCAACAACAATAACTTTTGAGTAGTTTGTATCGAGTTTGATGTCTTTGAAGGAGGGATGAATTTTTGCTGGGTCTGGGGTGACTTGTTTTTCTCCGAGGAGACTTATTTTTATTTCAATGTTGCTGAAAGAGTTAACAATATCTGGCATGTTAAATTCTTTCATTTTGAGTTTTTGTGCTGCTTTGAGGTAGGGTTTTGCCCATCCTGCGTAGAGTTTGAGTGATCCTGCTTGGGATCTGAGGTAGGCGCGTTCTACGTTGTATCTTTTTCTGATTTCTTGTTCGCTTTTTTCCAGCCAGTGAGTGAAGTCTTTGAGTTTTATTCTGAGAAGGTTTCTTACGCGTTCGTTGAGGTCGAGGTCTTTGATTCGTTCTTCGTTTTGGATGTAGAAGAAGGCGTCTCTGAGGGTGTAGAATTGTAGGTCTTGTGCGAGGAGGTTTATACTTCCTCTTCCTTTTTTTGAGTCTACTGTGTCCATCCAGAGTGCTTTGAGTGAGTAGAGTGCTCCTTCTTTTGTTTCTGGTGATCTAAGTTGTTCATAGATGTCGAGTCTTATTTTGAATTCGTTGAGATCATAAATGAGGTTGAGAATGGATTTGATAACTTGGTTGATTGCTCCGAGGTATTCTCCTGCTTTTTGTTGCATTAAGCTTGATCGTTGTCCAATTTCTCCAAAGTAGCCTGAGCTTACTGATGCTTCGAATTCTTCCGGTCCTTTGAAGACGTTTAATCCTAATCCTCCTGGGCTTGCGTCTCTCATGAAGTCTAGGATCCAGTAGTAGATTGGTTCTAGTCCTTCTGAGAGGGAGTCGTAAACGAGTTCGTAGTTTTCTACTGGTTTTTTTAGGATGAGTTGTGCGTAGTCTTTGACGATTTTTTTTCTGAGTTTTTTATAGTCTTCGTCTTTGTAAAGGTGTTTGAGAAAATTCTTTTTATTTTCATCTTCACTAAGTTGTTTGAGTTTTTCATCAATTTCTTCTGTGGTGAAGATTTTTTTTTCTTTTTTCATTACTTAGACTTTTGTAGAGCCTGCTTTATAAAGATTTTCAAAGTGTTTTGGAAAAGAGTTTCTTTTGTTGTTTACTCCATTCTTTGTTTGGAGTTTTTTTTACCTACTCAGCGTACTGATCAATAAATTTGAGTCGGTCTTTAAGGTTTTTTTCTTTCGCCGCTTTCAGTTCTTCTAAATCAAAATCAGGTATTTCCATGGTTAAGGCTGTTTAGTGAAGCTTCTATTTTAAGTTTTCTAGCGAACTCTTGGAGGAGAGTTGGTCGAATTTTTTTTGGTAGATTTTTTTAAGAATAAGATCAATGTTTTCAGATGCGCGATTGCGCCAGAAAAGAATAGTAACATAACTGGAGAGGATAACGTATCTTATGCTGGGCTTATTTAGAATTGAAGTAAATTCTATTGCCTGTTAATCGAGGGTGTTAAGTTCTTTTTCAAATTCAATTCTGTTTTCAATAAATTTAATTTCCATGTCTACTTTAAACTCTTGTAATTGTTCAGGATCTTAAAGGTTGCTTCAGGATCCTGAACAATTACCCCAAAAAAAAATTCAATAAGCTTCAACCTGTCGAAACATATTTAAGCCGGAATAATCCTCATGCACTCTTATGAAGAGGTGGAATAAAAAAGGCCAATTATTTCTTTTAATCGCTATCGTTATTATTCTTATCACCTTCCCTATTATCGCAGAGTACAACACTATTCGTGTAGGAGTCGCCT
>JAHFKM010000056.1:2897-5478 GCA_023245385.1 archaeon | reverse complement strand
AAAACATGAAAAATAAACAGACGTTCTCATTAAAACCTAAAATCTCCCAAGAATAAAACAACAACCATTCACAAGATTAAGACTGTGGGCTTAATCCCCCAATCTCAATTCGGAGATACTGCTAGGGGAGCAAAACATATAAATAAGATCGTGCAGAATGAGAAGAATGGGTGTCTTTGATTTTTTGCGTAAAAAGAGAGATGGTGAGATTGATCTTGAAGGTTTAGGGATTAAGGATGAATCTGAGGTGCAGCAAAGTTCTGATGATGAAGGATTTAAGCCTGCGTTTGTTGAGCGTGCTGAGTTTCAAAGTTCTTCTGGAATTTCTGGGAATGATGTGCAGTTAATTTTAACAAAGTTGGATTTGATTAATCAGCGTTTGGAAAATATGGATCGGAAGTTGCAGGTGATTGAGAAGGCTGCGAAGGAATCATAACTGTTTTACAAATTATTCTAAATTCTCTCTGTTGTTTTTTTAAAACTGTTGTATATTAGATTAATATAGAGAAAGGAAAAGATATATTCTTTTGAATAAATCTTAATAAACTATTAAGGAAAGGAATGTTTATTATGGAACTTGATGAAACAAAATTTAATCTCGGAAGAGTGCTTGTAGCTTTAGATCTTGAAAATAAGATTTTACAAAATTTAACGGAGTATAATATTCCGGATCGTATAGCGATTGCGAAAGGAGTTTTAGCTGGGTATTTAGAAGATGGAGAGTGGGAGAAAGTTGTTTCTTTGGTTTATGATTCTAGTCCGGTTAATGCACTCTTAGAGAGAACTGATCGCGAAAAGTTAAAAAATGATATTTTGGAGTCTGCACAAAAAAATAATCAAAACCTAATTAATAGAAAAACTAAAAATCTTTTGTGTAAATTTGGGGAAATGAATTTGATGTATCAACTTGCAATAAATGCGGATTTTAATTTTGAAGATACAGAATCATTGATTAATAGTGCAAGTTCAGTTCTTTCAGAAAAGGAGAAGCTTGAAGGGTACAGGGTCTTATTTGCGAGAGCAGAAAACTGGAATGATCAGGATAGTATTGTTAGAAGAATTGTTGAAACAAACAATAAAATGGTAATTACTGAAACCTATGAAAATTTGCTCAAAAAAAAGGATCCTCATTTTGAAAGTGCGGTCATTCTTGCTCTAGCTGATAAAGAAAAGAAAAAAGAACGTTGGACTGCTATTGTGAGAATGTTTTCTGATCAAATAGAGAGAAATTATCAGCTTTATTTATTAAGCAAAGAACATAATTTTCCTTTAACTAGGGAAGAGCAAGAAAAATTGCGTGATAATGCTGTGGGGCAAATATCTATCGACTCGTTCACTCCGAAGCGAGGTGAAAGAATAGACCTGTTTCAAAGAGTCTGGTCTGAAGATCAAGAACTTCGTGTAGCTTGGGCAAAAAAACATAGAAATAATTATCCTAATGAGGCATATAAAATTTTTGTGAAAGAAGGGTATGAAGGAAATGAGCGACTTGTTACTGTGGTTCAAGGGTTGCAAACATCTAAAATAGAAGTTTCAGAAATACAGAGTTCTGATCTTGATAAAATTTTACAAGGAGAAGATCTTGGGTTGAAAGTGAAGATAGCACGCTTTAGAGAAGATAAGGAGTTGTTAAGAGAGCTAAGTAAGGAATACCAAAAACTCAATGACCTTGAAGTACAGAGAGAAGCGTATGCATTATGGCTTGCTGGAAATGGTGATTTGAACGATGAAAGTTTTAAGAGTTTGCGTGAAACTTTAATTAATGCAGAATTGGGAAAAGATAGTCCTTATTTTAGTTGGTTATTAAACAATGATACTGAAGGGTGCAGACAAGTGTATGATAAACTTTTACCAACAAAACCTGGAAAAGCTTATGAAATTGCAAGAAATAAATTATGTGATGATATTCTTGTTAGCAAAGCGCGAGAAAGAATTGTTGAAGTTAATAATCCTAAAAGGGTGTATGATTATTTTAAAGGTAAAGAGGATCAGATTGGAATTGATCTTGCAGTCACGGTTTTAGCAAAAATGTATGATATTACTGAAGATATGTTTGCGAAATATTTAGATGTGAAAGAAGAAATAAAGTAGGATATCTGTTCTTATCTTATTTAAGATACTTAATTTTTTTTAAGAATTTAATTGTATGGGGTAGTGATCTTTCTTAGTTCTTTTTACATCTTCAATAATTGCTCTTAGTAGTTCTGCAACGCTCCATGCTTGACTGATACAGCCGCGTGTTTTCAACGAATCACCATCAAAGATTTCTGAGATTGTTCCGACGCCTGCTTCTCGTAAGTGATCAAGAATTGGTAAAAGTATTTTTTGTTCGATTTCAAGTTGGGCGAGTTCTGAGTAATTGTGTACATTCAGATAAGCAGTGATGTATGATCCAAGCAGCCAGGGCCAGACTGTGCCATTATGGTAAGAGAGATCTCGTAAGCGTTGGTTGCCGACGTAGCGTCCGTGATAGTTGGGATCTTTTGGGGAGAGGCTGCGTAGTCCGAGTGGGGTGAAGAGTTCTTCTGTTATTTTTTTCAAGACAAGCATTTCGCGTTTCTTGTCCATAAGAGAATAGGGG
>JAHFKM010000056.1:0-2887 GCA_023245385.1 archaeon | reverse complement strand
GCTGCGAGTGTATCATAAGAATGTTCTTCTTTGAATTGGAGTGAGAGCGATCCCATGATGCGGAGTGTGTTATACCAGAGTGCTTGGATTTCTACTGCTTTTCCATCTCTTCTTATGACTGGTGTATTTTCTATTTTTGCATCCATCCATGTTAGAGCAGTACTTGCGTCTCCAGATGAGAGTAAATGATCCTTGTCCATGAAGATGGTGTTGTCTGTTCCGTGAATGTAGTGGGTGATAATATTTTTCATTGTTGGCCAGAGTTCATTGTGAACAAAAGTGTAGTTGTTTGTGTGTTGAATGAATTTGTAAACTGCGTGAATGAACCAGAGTGAAGTATCTACTGCTTGATAGGAGCTTTCATTTGTTTCAGAAAAGAAGTTGGGAACTAATCCTTTTCGAAGATGTTTAGCAAAAAAAGTAAGGATTGATTGTGCTTCTTGGATTCTTCCTGTAACTAAACAAAGTCCTGGGAGTGAAATGAGTGCGTCTCTTCCCCAGTCTGTGAACCATGGGTAGCCTGCGATGATGGTGTTTGTGGATGTTCTTTTGACGAGGAAGCTGTCTGCCGCTTGTGCAAGGTGGTGGATTAAAGGGTCTTTTTTAAGATTGTTGAAGTGGTAGGTTTCTTGAATAATGTTGTTGATTCGTGTTTCTTCTTGTGCTAAGAGTAAGTCTTGGGAGCGGTTGTTGTAGAGGTTATTGAAAGTAGTGTATGCTTCTTTGTGTCTTCCTCCTGCTGCTAAGAGGGTAAGTTTATTGAGTCCTTTTTTTATAGGAAAAATAAAAGTTCCTGGGACAAAGAGATCTTCTTGGTAGTCATATCCTCGTGCTTGTTCTTCTTCGTATTCAAGAGTGTTAATCCAGAATTCTTCTTTTTTGTAATGTGCATGGTTTGTTCCGAGGAGAAGGATGGGTAGTCCTGTTTGGGAGGTTTTGAGAACAGTTGTTTTTGAGTTGGCTTGTTGTTTGAATGAGAGTTGGTTGTGGTGTTTGAGTTCGTGGATGCTTCTGCAGGTAATAAATGGTTTTAAGAGGAGTGTTGCTTCTTTTTTGCTTAAGATTTTGTAAGAGATAAGGGTTGCGTTTGTATTTCTTGGGAGGGAGATTGTTTTTTCTAGGTGTAGTTCTGGAAGTGAATAGATTGAAGTGACGTTTGCTGTTTTAGTGAAGGATAGGAGGTGTTTGTATCCTTCTGGATGGTAGATGTTTGGGTATTTGTTGTATCCTAAGCTGTAATGTGCTTTTGGGAAAGTGATTTCTTCTTCTATTTTGCTTAATTGGAGGTAGCGTTGTGTTGGTGGGTTCAAGGCGCTGATGAGGAGTCCGTGGTATTTTCTTGTGTTGAGGCTGGAGAGTGTGGAAGAGGCGTATCCTCCTAGTCCATTAGTGAGGATCCATTCTTTTTCTTTGCCTGAAGGGGAGCGGAGTTCTTCTTTTGTGTAGGTGAGCATGGTTAGTGGAGTGCTTTTTTGAGTGCTTGTTTGTTAAATCCTATGATAAAGGTATTTTGTGTTTTGTTTTTGATTTCTATTTGTGGGACGCCTGTGTGTCCTGTTCTGCTGATAAGTTCTCTTGCTGCTTTTTGGTCTTTGGTGACGTCGATTTCTTTGTAGTGTATTTTTTGTTCTTTGAAGAACTCTTTTGTTTTGATGCAGTAGGGGCAGTTGGGTGTTGTAAAAATAGTTATTTCCATTGTTCCTCTTTTTGCGTATTCTTTATTCGTGTCTATTTAAATGTTTATTTTTCTTTAAAAGTTTTGTAAACGCAATAAATAATTCCGAGGGTGATGAAGCTGTCTGCGAGGTTGAAGATTGGCCAGATTTTGAAGTCTAGGAAGTCTGGGACATATCCTCTGAAGATTCTGTCAAGAAGGTTTCCTGTTGCTCCTGTGATGATAAAGAGAAGGGGATACTGGAGTGGTGCTTCTTTTTTGTAAAAGTAGAGGATAAGTGAAAGAAGGATGAGTGTGAGGAAGATAAAGAAGAGGTTGTTTCCTTGTGCAAGACCAAAAAATGTTCCTGTGTTTGGTGTTGAGTTGAGTGCGAAGATTTTAAAGTCTTTATGTATTCCTTGTGTGAAGTATTTTGAAGCTTGATCTAAAATGAGTAAAAGAAAAAAAAGCTTGAGTTTTTTCATGAAGAAAAGAAAAGAAGCTTGTTTAAGGGTTTTTTGTTTTTTATAATCTTGACTCCAAGTGAGATGGTGCTGGTTTTTCTCTTAGAAGACCTTTGCGAATATCTCGAGCGATTTGTTGGGTAATTGGATTTTGGGCAAGTTGAAAATGGGAGTATTTTTCTCCAATTGTATAGGTAAGTGGTTGAGAGTTGTAAGGGGTTTGGGGTTGTTCTGTTTGTCTAACTAAAACTGAGTCTTGAGGTTTAATATATCCTTGTAAGGATTCATCTTCTAGGTTAACTGCTCCTTGTCCGCTTGCTCCTCTTTCTGCGTAGTGAGGGTTGGAACTGGATTTCCGATCTGTAATTTGGTTGTATCTGTGTCTGCTCATAATAATTCCTCCATATATTTTTTATATAATAAATAAATTTTAAGAATAATTTATAAATATTTAGATAGTAGAAAAGATATTTTAAAAAATATAAGTTCTAAACAATTATTTTGTTTAAAAATTTAGACGAGGTCGGGTCAGAAACCCTTCGCGGACTTTAGTCTGAAGAATTTGAATGACCGAACCCTCAAAAGAGGGCGACAGAGTCGTTGTGTAAATTCTTCTAAAAAATGGGGGGTGGCGACAAAAAGATTTTGGCGCCGGCTAATTTTTTAAAATAGAGTATAAACCTTTTTTATAAGTGAATAAGAACTTTTTTTGGATTAAAGGTTTTGCTCGCGACACCCGCGCCAAGTGCGCGCAGAACTTATATAATGG
>JAHFKM010000055.1 GCA_023245385.1 archaeon | reverse complement strand
GATTGAAAGATAAGGGAGAAGCTCTAAATAAATTTACTGAAATGTATGGTGAAGAGTATGCGGATCAAGAAGTGAAAGAAGAGATAGTTAAAGAAATTTTAAGAATGGACAAAGAATATTTTACAAAACATCCTAAAGGAAAGTCGATGAGTTTGAAAGAGTTGGATGGACTTACAGGTGTTTAGTAAATGTTTTCTTTTGACCTATCAGAAGAACTTAAGAGAAGATTAGGTAAACTGTCAAAAAAAGACAAAGTTTTCTGTGAAGCAGTCAATAAGAAAATTAGAGAGGTAATCGCGAATGATAACAGGTCTATTGATCATTATAAGAATTTAAAACATGACTTGTCAGATAATAAACGTGTTCACGTTTATAAGAGTTTCGTACTAACCTTTAAAGTACAGAAAGAGATTAATTTTATTTACTTTGAGAAGTTAGAACATAATGACGAGATTTATGAAAGATAAAATTCACTTCGTGAAACGTTCTAAGTAATTCCAGAAAAGAATATTATAAGCGAGTAAAGCAGCATCCATTTCATTGATAGTACTGACTGTGTTCATTGCAGTATAATCTCCTTCTTTTTTTAATTGTGGAGAAACTTCGTTGATATCAAATCCTAGAACTTTAATTTTATATTTGGCAGCAGTTCGTAGTGCCGAGTAGATTGTTTCTCTGATCGCTTTTCTTTTTAATCCTAAAGGTAATGGCGTTCCTGTTCCGGGAATGTCAGATGCGTCTAGTCCGTCGACGTCGATGCTGATCCAGAGGTATTTCGCCTGACTTATTTTTTTATTAAGAGACTGAATTTGTGTTTGAGTCAGCTCTCCATTAAAAATCAAATTAGAATGTTGGATACTATTTTTTTTAGAAAGTGTCATCTTAAATTCTTCATAAAAACCTAAAGTTTGTGTCGCGCAGAAATAAATATCATCCTTCAAATTTTTCTCTTGAATATAAACAGATTCTTCTTCGCTGATATGGTCGCGAATTCCAACTTGGAGAACGCGAAAGCCAGTGTCTCGTGCGCGGCGCATGATGCATGCGTGACTATATTTTAAATCGTCAAGAGTATCACGTAAGTCTAAGTGCCCGTCAAAGTGGAGAATAGTAACTTCTTCAGGATTATACCTTTTCTTTATCGCTTTCCAAACCCCATTAGGAACCGAATGATCTCCGCCGAAGAGCATGAGTAGTTTGTTATTTTCAAAAACGTTGAGAGCGATTTTTTCAGTTTTTTTTACCATTTCTTGCATAGATATGTTAATTTCCTTTTTAGAATATTCAATTACTTCTCCATTACTGTCAACAGATTTTGGACAGATAAGTATTCCATAATTGTGGATCTTAACTTTTTCAGTTAAAGAAATTCCAAAGCCGGGAACAGGATATTCTATTTGGTAGGATGCGTCAAGTAAAGCGTAAGGTCCGTACCATGCTCCTTTGTTGTAAGAGGCGGTTAAATCACAGGCAATTCCTAAGAGAATGACATCTGCTTCTTCGTAGGAAGGATTACAAGTATCATCGAGGAACGTTGCGTCAGAAGTGGAAGTGGTAAGTGAAACTTTAGTCATTAGAAATAAAAAATATATTTTCTTATTTAAAGTGTTCGAAAAGTATTCGTAGAGTGAAGTAGTAAAAGGAAAAGTGAAAAGGTATTTATAGTTCTGAAGGGTTCAAAAAGAAATAATGGAAGAGAATGCAAAAGCTGAGATTGAAGCCTTGCAAAAGAGTTTGTTTGGCGACGTTGCGAAAGGTTTGCCGTTGACAGGCAGAGAAGAGATTATGGAAGTGTTGACGAAGGGTCATCCTGCTTTTGGTGGGAAACTTTTCAGAAAAGCGTATCAGTTGATTAGAAAAGCGATTGCGGATAATTATACTTTGTTTGTTTCTGTTGCGGGTCCGATTACTGCTTCGGATTATGCGAGGGTGTGGATGATTCCTTTTATTGAGAAGGGATATATTTCTGCGTTCGTCGCGTCAGATGCAATCTCTTATCACGACGCGCATGATGCTGTTGAGGGGAAGAGAAAAATGTTTGATGTTGATCTCTACGGTGATGATGGTGCGTATAGGGATGCGCAGATTATTAGGATTACTGATATTGGTTTTCCTGAGGAAGTGTTATTTAATACTGATCGTTTTGTAAGTTATTTGTTAACAAAGCCGGAGTTTCAGGCGAAGTTAACGACGAGTGAGTATCGGTGGAATTTAGGAAAATATTTGTATGCGTTGGAAGAAAAGAGAGGAGTTCCGCATGGTTTGCTAGCGACCGCTTTCAAGTATGATGTTCCGGCGTATTGTCCTTCTCCTGCTGATGGTTCTACGTTTTTGAATGCGATGAAGTTGTGGGTGATGCAGAATAGGTTGGGGGAGAAGTTTGAAACGCCGTTTAGGTTGGAGATTGATTTGGCAAGAGATGTTTACGAGTGTTGTGCGATGCATTATTGGGGTCAGCATTTGATTGGAAATAAAGAGTTAGCGTATATTGTCTGTGGTGGTGGTGCTGTTAAAAATTATTTATTACAACCAGAACCTGCGATTGAGCAGATTTTGTTAACGCCTTCAAAAAAATATCAGATTGGTGTGCAGATGACAACCGCTCCGGTGACTGATGGGAGTTTGAGTAGTTGTTGGCCTTCTGAGGCGATTAGTTGGGGGAAGTTGCAGAAGGAAGCTTTGACTGTTTCTGTTCCGGCTGATTATACGATGATGATGAGTGTGATTGCTCATGCGATTTTGAAAGAGCGTGTGATTTATGAGAATTTGTTGAAGACAGAGTTTAAGGGGGATAAGGAAAAGTTATTCGCGGCGTATCCGGAGAGTAAGGGATTTTTAAGAGAGCCTTCGCGTTTGTTTCAGAAGAGAGAGGAGGCTATGGTTCTTTTAGATCGTGCTGTTGCTGAGCATATGGATGAGTTGAGAGAGAGTTTGAATTTTGAATAGTTAAAGAAGGTTTAGGTTGTGAAGTTCTTTTTCAAAAAGTTCTAGAGTAGTAAAGTGAAGAGTAAGAAATCCAAATTGTTTGAGTGGAGAGATATGTTCTTCTTTATCATCGCAGAAAAGGATCTCTTGCGCCTGAAGGTGTGTGGAGTCCAAAACATTTTTGAGGATCTCTTTTTCAGGTTTGAGAACGCCAGTCTCATAAGAGGTAATGATTTTATCAAAGAGCGTGTCTAATTGAAAATACTTTTTTAAGTAATCGATTCTATGCTTTTCGTTGTTTGTGCAGAGGACACGAAGAATATTACGTTGTTTAAGTTGGTGTAAGAGAGGAAGAATTTTAAAGTTGAGTTCTCCGTCTTTAAACCAGTAGCCTAAAAGTTCATCAACACTATTTTTATATCTCCATTCTTTGAGATAAGGTTCAAGCACTTTTTTCAGATCTTTTTTTCCGCGTTTGCAATCTTCGAATTCTTTTTTGAAAAAGTCGAGAATTTTTTCTTTGGGAATGTGAAAGTCATGATAAAGACGGTGGCTAAAACGTTCGTGAGTGAGAAAGGTCATTCCATCAAAGTCAAAGACCACGGCTTTTATTTTGTTCATGAACTCAATTGTGAAATGGAATCTTAATAAAGATAGTTGGGCACAGAGACCAGTTTCTAAACAAAGGCTTACGACCCAATAGACTTATAAATCTCTTTAAAATCCTAAAAGTTTATTCAAAATGGCAGCTGGCACAAAGAAAGTAGGTACGACTGGAAGATTTGGCGCAAGATATGGTTTAAAAATAAAGCAGAAAGTTCTTGAAGTTGAAAAAAAACAAAAGAAAAAACATGAATGTCCTCGCTGTCACAAACTTCAATTAAAACGTTTAGCGAAAGGTATTTGGTCATGCAAAAAGTGTAAGTATACCTTCGCTGGAAGAGCCTATTGGCCACTAGGAGAATAAAAATGGTAGCATACAAATGTATTGAATGTCAGAAAGAACTGAAACATGAAACAATAAAGAAAAGGGTAAGATGTCCTTATTGTGGTTCTAAGATTTTGTACAAACCAAGGACAACAAATGCGATTGTTGATGCAATCTAAGAATGGCAAATACCCAAGACACAGAAAAGAAAATCTCTCAATTACAATTATTAGAACAGAACATGCAAAGTTTTCTTTTACAAAAACAGACTGTTCAAGCTCAACAGATAGAATTAGAAAACGCTCTTGATGAACTTGGAAAAACACAGGGAAGTATTTACAAAATTATAGGTCCACTCATGATCGCAGCAAAAAAAGAACAGGTAAAAGAAGATTTAGAATCTAAAAAAGAGGTACTTGTGCTGAAGTTAAAAAACCTGGACAAGCAGGAAGCGCAGATCCGTGAAAAAGCTCAAAAAATTCAAGCAGAAATACTTAGTCAAATGCAAAAAGAAGAAGGTGGAAAAAAATGAAAGACTTTGAAATGTTACCTATTATCGTGGAAGATCTGTCTTCTATAGAAAAAGACGCGACAATTCCAAAAAATGTCAGGTTAAGAATCAAAACAGCGATTGAACTGCTGAATGGAAGTGATCCGAACTTGAATTTAAGAATAGATAAGTCTATCCAAGAACTTGGTGATGTTGCGGATGACCCGAACGTTCCATCTTATACGAAAATGCAGATCTGGAGTGTTGTATCTCAATTGGAGAGTAAATAGATGTCTTCTGCAGAGAGTAAAGTAAGAACCTTTCATAAGACAAACTTGTTTGAAGATGCAGTAAATGCCACAGTTAGAAGAAATGGTTTAGATCTTGAAGCTTGTTTGAAAATTGCCTCTACTGAGCGTGAACGTTTGTTAATTGCAAGCACGGTTATAGCTACTCTTTTCGGGATAGAGGATGTAGCTTCAAAATCTGCTTATGAACAAATAAGTGGGTGGGTCTATTCTCCTCAAGTAGTTTCTCTATTACAAGGGTATGTACCAGGATTTACCATTTTTGCTGATCCTGTTAAGATGATAGCAAAAGCGTATCACATAAAAGAAGAATAATACCTGTTCTTTTATAGAATTCTTATTAAAAAAGTTAAAGACAAAGAAAATTCTAGACTTTTTTATTTATATAAAAATAAGAGATAGTCGTAAGAAAATAATCTTTGTTTCATAGAAATGTTTATATAGGCGTTAGTGCTAGAATGCAAAGTGATTATACAATGAAATCTGCTCTTGAAAAACTTAAAGCCACATTTTCTGGAAAAGACTCATCTTCTGAAGATTTTGCTGAAGACTATGTTGAAATCAGTGCGCAGCCGTCTGATCGCGGCTCAAAAGCAAAAGTGGTTGTACGACCCTTTATTATCGAAGACTTTGCTGATATCAAACCAGCTCTCGACGCATTACGAGAAGGATTCACAGTTGCTCTGATTAATATTAAACCCTTAAAAGATAAAGATCTTGTAGAAGTGAAACGAGCTGTAAGTAAGTTGAAGAAAACCTGTGACGCTATTGAGGGAGATATTGCGGGTATTGGAGATGACTGGATCGTTGTTACTCCAAGTTTCGCCGGAATTTATCGGGCTGAAGGCGCAGGCGAACTCACTGAAGGTCAGAATCAGCAACAGTAAACTCTTTTAATTTTTATTTTATTTCTAAATTGAGTTAATGACATCGTAAGTCAAGTGTAAATAAGAATTCTTAAGGAGTTTACATTCTTTCAATCGTAGTGCTTTAATATGTTTGAGTTCT
>JAHFKM010000054.1 GCA_023245385.1 archaeon | reverse complement strand
AGCATCATTATGAAATGAAAGAATATCAACTAACTTTTCTTTTGGAAGCAACCCTGCCAAGGCCTGACCAAGTAAAGATTTCCCAGTACCAGGATACCCAATCAAAAGAACATGCCTTCGCTGTAAGGACGCTTTCTTAACAATATTTAACGCCTCATCCTGACCAATGACCTGATCCGCTATTTTCTCTGAAACAAGAATCTCTTTCGTCGTCGTAAATTCTAAATCTCCAAATTCTTTTGACATTCCTTCTAAGAGTATCAGAGAATTTAAAAAGGTTTAGTCTCCTATAAAAAATAAAAATTAAATAATATCTTCTTCAGCAACAACAACAAAATCACCTAAAGCAACAACAGCGCCAAAGGGAATTAATGATTCATTATTCTTTGTCTTTTCCAAATCAAGACCTTCACAATACCCTGTTGTATTTTTTAAAACTAATTGTAATAACTCTCCAGTTTTTATCTCAAACACAACATTAGAAACATCTCCAAAAATCTTTCCAGTTTTTGTTACTACCCTTTTACCCATTAAATGTCTTGCGCTTCTTTTCTCATCATCCATAAGATCAACACTCCTCAGCTTCTTTACTTACTACAACTTCCTTATAAACATTTCTAGACTCGCCCTCATATAATTGAAGGAAGAAAAAATTTTAATAAAAAAAATAAGCCTACAAAGAAAAGGGTTATTAAAATAACAGTCTTTAAACGTTCCTTAAAAAGTTTATACGCATAAAATACTAAAATTAAAGAAACCGCAGAAATAATAAAAATAACCAAAGGAGTAAAAGAAAGATAGTTTTGAGGATTAAAGTCCATCTCTTTCTTTTAATTAATAACTTAATAAATTTTTTCTTTTTATACTATAAAATCCTTTCTCTTTTCTTACCTTTGTTTCCTGTAGACCCCCCCACCAAGGTTTCCTATGGAAGTATGGAACCTTTTTATGTACTTTTTTCCTGTTCTTTTAAGATTTGAAGGTGTTTGTTGTAAGAAACCCTATAAATTTAATTAAAAATTTATAAATTCAAATAATAATTTAAAACATCTTTAAAACTGTTTTTTCTTTCTTCTTTTCTTTTTTTAAGAGTTTTATTTTTATTTTTATATTATAAATTTTTCTCTATTATATTATATATTATATTATAGTTATAAAATAATATAAATAATCTAAAACTCTTTTTTCAGAACTTATATTTCTCATCATTTCTCTCCCTTAATTTACAATCCCCCCTTTCTAAAACACAAAAATTAAAATAATAGCTCCACAGGAAAGTGAGGTGTAGGGGCTTTCCCACAAAAAAAAGAGATGAACAAAAAAATGACTGACCTAAAAACATTCTTCGAAAACTACCTTACCCAAGAACCCCTCTTCACAAACAAAAAAATCTTCCAAGGAAACTACACTCCAGAAACAATCCCCCACAGAGACGAACAAATCAAAACCCTCGCAGGAATTCTCGCACCCATCATCAGAACAGAAAAACCCTCCAACCTCTTCATCTACGGCAAAACAGGAACAGGAAAAACACTTATCACCACCCACGTCACCCAACAACTTAAAACCATCGCAAAAGAAAAAAACATCCCTATCCAATTCATCTACGTCAACTGCAAAATGAAAAGAGTAGCAGACACAGAATACAGAATCATCGCACAACTCGCAAAAGAATTCGGCACAAACATCCCAGCAACAGGACTCCCGACAGACGAAGTCTACAAAATATTTCTTAAAAAAATAGACGAACACAAAAAACTCATCATCGTCATCCTCGACGAAATAGACCAACTCGTCAAAAAATCAGGAGACGAAATTCTCTACAACCTCACAAGAATCAACTCAGAACTCAAAAATGCAGAACTCTCCATCATAGGAATTTCAAACGACCTTCTCTTCATGGACAGCGTCGACCCAAGAGTTAAAAGCTCACTCAGCGAAGAAGAACTTCTCTTTCCACCCTACAACGCAGTACAAATCCTCGACATCCTCAAACAACGCTCCAAAGAAGGATTCAGACAAGGAGTTGTCCAAGACGGTGTCGTAGAAAAATGCTCAGCCTACGCCGCCAGAGAACACGGAGACGCACGACGCGCACTAGAACTTTTAAGAGTAGCAGGAGAACTCGCAGAACGAAAAAACAAAAAACACATCACCATAGAAGACATTGACGAAGCAGAAGAAAAAATAGAAAGAGACAAAGTTCTCGAAGTCATTCACACCCAACCAAAACACTCACAACTCACCCTCCTCGCAATCTTCACCATCTCAGAAACCACAAAAGGACAAATTCTCACAGGAGAAGCCTACGAAGTATACAAAGAACTCTGCCCCTCCATCAGACTCAAACCACTCACCCAACGAAGAATATCAGACATCATCGCAGAACTAGACATGCTCGGCATCATCAACGCAAAAGTCATCTCCAAAGGAAGATACGGAAGAACACGAGAAATAAAAATCGCCATCCCCCCCTCAACCATCCCCAACATTAAAAAAACCCTCCAAGAAAGCCTCACACTATGAACAAACAAGAAATCCTCAGCCACCTCCTTGAAAAACAAATCCTCGTAGCACCAGACTTTATAGATAATTTACCCGAAGACTTCGACATAAAACACTTTCTCGAAAGCGCAAAAAAAAGATTCAGAAACTCACCACTCATCCTCAACAAAGACCTTTTCCACATCGTTACAAACACAGATGAACATTTTGATATTAACTGGCCAGAATTTGATTCCTCCAGAACAGGCTACGAAAAAGGAAAAACAAACACAAGTTACACTCAATTCCTCACACTCATGAACACACCACCCCTCCAAACACCACAACTCCTTCAAGAACAAATACTTCCTCAACACCCAATACAAACCCAAAACAACAGCACCGTTAAAATCATTAAATCCTACACAGAAGAACCAACGGAAAGAACTGTTCAAGACTTTGTTAACCACTTCAAAAGCAGATACGAAGCAATAAAAAAAATCCTTCTCGCAAGACCAGAACTTCAAAACAGCATCTCCATCAACCGCGTCAGCAAAAAAACAGAACGCGAACAAGTCAGCATCATCTGTATCATCTCAGACAAAGCCATCACCAAAAATGGAAATATCTTACTTACCGTCGAGGATCCAACAGGAAGCATAAAAGTTTCTCTCTCAAAAACAAAAACAGAACTCTTCGAACTCGCACAAGACCTTGTTCTCGACGAAATCATCGGGATCAGCGGAGTTACAGGAAATAATATCCTCTTCACAAACAATCTTTATCACCCAGACATTCCCCTCAATCATGAACTCAAAAAATCACCAGACGAATGCTACGCAATCTTCGTCAGTGATATCCACTTCGGCCTCAACAGATTCTTAGAAGAAGACTTCCTCAAATTCGTCCAATGGCTCAAAGGAGAATACGGCACAGAACAACAACGAGAAATCGCCAAAAAAGTAAAATATCTCTTCGCTGTCGGAGACATCGTCGAAGGAATAGGAATCTACCCAGGACAAGACGAAGACCTCCGTCTCAAAGATATTTACGAACAATACGAACTCGCAACGAAATACTTCAAAATGATTCCACAACACATCAATATTATCATCTGCGGAGGC
The DNA here is from genome assembly GCA_023245385.1 of archaeon. Taxonomy (GTDB): domain Archaea; phylum Nanobdellota; class Nanobdellia; order SCGC-AAA011-G17; family GW2011-AR18; genus JAHFKM01. The sequence continues at coordinate 2,083 of JAHFKM010000054.1, read as the reverse complement.
AATCACGACGCAATGCGCATAGCAGAACCACAACCCCCCTTTGACCAAAAAATCAGCAAAGGCTTCTACGAAATCCCAAACATGACCATCGTCAGCAACCCAGCAATGGTCAACATCCACTCCTCAGAAGACTTCCCAGGATTCGACGTTTTACTTTATCACGGATACAGTTTAATTTACTACGCAGACAATGTTCAAAGCATAAGACAAAAAGGAGGACAAGACAGATGCGACCTCATTTTAAAATTCTTCTTACAACGAAGACACCTCGCGCCAACACACGGATCAAACCTCTACATCCCAGACCCAAACCAAGATCCACTCGTCATCGACAAAATTCCAGACATCCTCATCACTGGACACATCCACCGCATCGTCGCAGGAAACTACAGAAACGTAACCATCATCAACAGCTCCTGCTGGGTCACCCAATCAGAAGACCAAGCACGCAGAGGAATCGTTCCCAACCCAGCAAAAATTCCCCTCATCAACCTCAAAACCCGAGAAGTCAAAATCATGAACTTCCGGAGCGAACAATAATGTCAGAAACCAGCGAAAAAATGGAAACTTACTTTCATTCTTTAGATACGGGAGTAAAACTCTGCTCTGAAGTCGCAGAAAACGCACGAAAAAAAGGATTCGACCCCACCACTACTGTCAGCATCCCCCTCGCCAAAAACATGGCAGAACGCGTTGAAGGACTTGTCTCAGTTGCCGCACCACAACTCAAAAACTCAGGCCTAAGCAAAAAAATTAACGAATACGAAGCACACTATGGTTCACAAGACTGGAAAATCTCTTTCTTTATCGCACTCGAAGTCGCACAAGAAAAATTCTGCACTTTCAAAAACAAACATGAAGCAATGGAAGTAGGCATGCGCGTCGGACTTGCCTATATTACCAATGGTGTTGTCTCTTCTCCTCTCGAAGGATTCATCCGCCTAGAAATAAAAAAAAGAAAAGACACCGGAGAATACTTCTGCCTCTACTTCGGAGGACCAATCAGAAGCGCAGGAACAACAGCAACCTGCATCTTCGTCGCAGTTTGTGACTATATCCGCGTCAACATGGGATACGCACCCTACGATCCCACAGAAGACGAAATCAAAAGAACCTACTCAGAAATGGAATACTACCACGAACGCATCACAAATTTACAATACTTCCCCTCTGAAAAAGAAGCAGAATTCCTCACAAGCCACCTCCCAATACAAATCGACGGAGACCCAAGCGAAAAACTCGAAGTACCAAACTACAAAGACCTCCCCCGCGTCAGCACAAACTTTCTCCGCAACGGTTTTTGTCTCGTAACAGCAGAAGGACTCTCACAAAAATTTGCAAAATTCTGGGGAAAATTTTCCAAATGGAACAAAGAAATAGGTATGGAACACTGGATTTTTTTAGAAGAATTTGTTAAACTACAAAAAGAAATCAAATCCAAAGGCGCAATAAAAAAAGACTCAACACTAAAAATCATACCAGACTACACCTATATCAAAGACATCGTCGGCGGAAGACCCATCCTCGGCCACCCCTTACGAACAGGAGCATTCCGCTTAAGATATGGAAGAGCACGCACCTCAGGCTTCTCCTCAGACGCCCTCCACCCAGCAACAATGATCATTCTCGAAAGCTACATCGCAATCGGAACACAACTCAAAAGTGAACGCCCAGGAAAAGCAACAACCATCAGCAGCTGCGACGCACTCGAAGGACCAATTGTCAAACTCAAAGACGGAAGCGTTATTCTCGTCGAAGATGTTGAAACAGCAAAAAAAATCACCAAAGACGTCACAGAAATTATTTTCGCCGGAGACATTTTAATTAGCTATGGAGACTTCCTCAACAGAGGACACGTCCTCGTACCAGTAGGTTACTGCAACGAATGGTGGGCACTCGAATTAGAAAAAGCACTCGGCGAACATATCACCCCTTACGAATCTTTACTCAAAAATCCAAGCAAAGCAACAGTTCCACTAAAAGAAGCACTCACTCTTTCCTCCACTTACACCATCCCCCTCCACCCACGCTACACTTACCACTGGGCAGATCTCAGCAAAGAACACTTACGTTTCCTCTTCGA
>JAHFKM010000053.1:422-5724 GCA_023245385.1 archaeon | reverse complement strand
GTTAGAACAAGTGGTAAAAGAATTAGTAAAATAAACGCCGACGGCAGGATTTGAACCTACAAGTCCTTGCGGACGCTAGTTTTCGAGACTAGTCCATTACCAGGTTATGGTACGTCGGCACAAGAACATATGTAATAGACGATCCTATTAAAACCTAACGAAAGCTATTTCCTTTAGAAATAACTTGGGAAAGTATATTTATGAAAAATTCCTAAAGAAGATAGCAGTTTATATTAAAGTACATACACTTTTCCAGTCGCCTTCAAATGCTGTGTTTTCGGCCAATAAGAACTAAACTCAAAAGTTCTTTCCGCAACAAATTCACTACTATTTTCCATTCCATAACCAATTGTTCCTGTAGTAAAATAATCACTCCTAAAATCCAAGCCCCCATAGTATACCTCATCCCGACGCACTTTAAAAATCATTTTAACACTGTCACCTTTTTTTACTGAAATCGAATCAGGATTAAGACTTCTATCATCAGCAAAAATTGTAAAAATCTTTTCCTCACCACTTGTTTTTACTAAGGGTGTAGTGTGTTCTTTTAAGAGTATATTTTCAGCAGAAATATTTTTTTCGGAAACAGGACAAGTGGCAAAATCACAAAAAGGAAGCACACGACCTATTGAAGAACCATCAGGACAAGTTTTTAGCTCAAGCGTACAATTCATCCTTTGCTCAGTACAGGAAGTAAAAAAAATAATAGCTAACAAAAAAAAGAGCACGGAGACTTTCATAGAACTTCCAAAGCTTCTAAAACTATTTAAAACTTTTTAAGAAAAAGTGACAAAAACGTTTAAATACCTGCTCCTTCTGCACTCCTTAAAGATTACAGAACATGGAAGACCAACAAGGGAAGCCTTCGCACTTGCAACGTTTTAGCTCTTTCCTGGTTGAATGCAGACGCGTCTGGCAGGTAACGAAAAAACCAACAAAAGAAGAGTTGATGATAATTGTAAAGGTGACAGGTGTGGGTATTTTACTTATCGGCGCTTTAGGCTTTGTGATTAACATGCTTTGGCAAATCATACTCAAATAAAATGGACGGAAAAATTTTTGCATTAAGAACAACAGCGAACCGTGAAGAACAAGTCATGGACTTTATTGACGCTAATTTGAAGAAGAAGAATCTTGAAATTTACGCTGTCGCAAACCCTTATGGGATGAGAGGATATATTTTCATCGAAGCAAAATCAGAACAAGACGCTCAAGAATCATTCCAAGGAATTCCTTATGCGCGAGGACTACTTCCAAAAACACTAGACTTCAAAGAACTAGAACCAATGTTAGAACAGATTAAAGCGCCAATGAATATTCAAGAAAAAGATATTGTCGAAATTATCTCAGGCCCTTTCAAAAGAGAAAAAGCAAAAGTTAAACGCATCGACGAAGGAAAAGAAGAAGTTGTGGTTGAACTCTTAGAAGCAGCTATTCCTATCCCAATGACTTTAAAATTAGATGCAGTGAAAGTTATCAGAAGAGACTCTGACGAAACAATAACTAAAGAAGAATAAGTTAGTCGAATTTTAAAAAATAAGGGTAGGTACTTTTATAAATAAGCCATTCTTACAATTTTTTATCCTAAGTGAGTATCATGGCAAAAAAAGTTATCGTAGACTTAATGATTGACGGCGGAAAAGCAAGTGCCGGAGCAGCTTTAGGAGGAACACTCGGTCCATTAAAAATGAACCTCGGCCAAGTTGTTTCTGATATTAACAAAAAAACTGAAGTATTCAAAGGAATGAAAGTTCCAGTTAAATTAGAAGTTGATCCTGAAACAAAAACTTATACAATGACAATAGGGACACCTCCTATTTCCCAACTAATTTCTAAAGAGATTGGAATTGACAAAGGTTCAGGAGAACCAAATGTGAATAAAGCTGGCGTGATTGCTTTTGAACAAGTCATTAAGGTCGCAAAAATGAAATATGACTCTTTTCTCGTAAAAGACTTGAAAGCTGCTACGAAAAATGTGATTGGTTCCTGCCGCTCGATGGGTGTTCTTGTCGAAGGAAAGGAAGCAGCTGAAGTGATGAAAGAACTTGAACAAGGAATGTATGATAATTTATTAAAATCTGAAAAAACAGAAATTTCTGATCTTGAGAAGAAAACACGTTTACTTGCTCTAGGAAAAGAACTTGACTCGAAGATGAAAACTGTAGCTAAACAAAAAGCTGAAGCAAAGGCTGCTGCTGAAGCTGCCGCTACTGCTGCTGCTGCTGCCGGAGCTGCTCCTGCAGCTGTTGGTGCCACGCCTGCTGCTACGAAAGCACCTGCACCTGGAAAGAAATAAAGCATGAAACCAATTACACAAGAAGATGCTCTGGGTTGTGGGCTCGCTTGTGTAGCTTTCATTTTGAAAAAATCTTATAAGAAAACTAAAGAGAATCATTTTAATGAGTTTGATCTGAAAAGAGGGTTGTATTGTAGAGAGATAAAGGGTGTTTTCTTAAAAATGGGAAAGAACTATGAGTATAGTTATGTAAAAAGAAAGATAAAATTTGAAGAGGGAGATATTGTTTATATTAAAAAATCAAAAGAGTATCCTACAGGGCATTATCTTGTAAAAAGTAAACATGGATGGATCCTTGGATGAATTTTTCGGCAAAGAGTTCGAATGTTAAAAAGGCAAAATCTGATTTCAGAAAGAGATTACCTGGAATTCCAATTTATGTGATTAGAAAGAAGAGAGTTTAGCTAAAGTTCGGAAGATTTACGGAAATTTTCAAGAAGAGTTTTTAAATTTTGAAAGCATCTTTGATAGATGGAGAATAAAGAGGAAATTGTTAAAAAATTAAAGGAGTACTCGGTTAATTTAAACAAAAGTCCTGGAAGAAGAGATGTGCATTGGAAGTTCTATCTTGATTGTGTTAACGAATTCGGTTCCTTTAATGAAGCAAAGAAGGCTGCAGGATTAAAGGTTTTTAAACGAACTGCGGATATACTTTCTGAGGGAGCGAAAAAGAAGACCTTAGAACTGGTAAGGGTCGTGAGTTATATTACTGGAGATGGACATTTACATAAAGATCTGAAGGGGTTTCTTCATTCTTCTAAAGACATCAATTCATTAAAAGATTTCGAACAATGCATAAGAAAGCAGTTTAGAGTTGAAGTTTCTAAGATTCAAGAGGGAGGATATGGGAGAGGGGTATTCCAGTATCGTTATTTTAATACCGCAATTGCAAAATTTCTTCATGAGATAGGAACTGCTAAAGGAGATAAAGTAATCACTCCTTTTGAAGTTCCAATGTGGATAAGAGAGAATAAAGAGTTTATGCGAGAATATCTTAAGATCTTATACTATTGTGAAGGATGCAAGTATGTTCGAAGAGATTCTGGAAAGGTAAGAATTCAGATAAATATGAGAAAGACTAATGATCTTCTAGATGAAGGACAATTGTTTATGGAGGGATTAAAAGAATCTCTCAAGAAAGAGTTTAAGATAGAAAGTGGTAAGTTAAGGTTAAGTAAAGGTAAATCGAGAAGTAAAGACAATAAGCGGACAAAGGATATACGTTTTGAAATTAAAGGAAGATCTATCAATCGTTTTATAGAAGAAATAGGTTGGCTCAAGTAGCAACTTTTATTAATACTTAGACAGTGCCTTTTAGTAACAAGGGAAACTAAGTTACCTTACTGGGGATTTGATAGGCTGCGGTTTGTCAGACTCGATCTATGTTCTAACTTGGTCAGGATTCGACCCTTGGGAGGTCGCTGTCCCGGTTCAAATCCGGGTAGCCCCACTTTTCTATCAGAACTAGGAAAAGTATTAAAAAAAAAGAAGAAAGAGTAATAATATTATACTTATAAATAAATATACATTTTTTTATAAATATATTAGACTGACAATAACTTTTTTAAGGGGGTATTACTAAGAAAGGATATGGATAATTATTATTTAGCGTGTTATACTGTACGTTGGACTGAAGAAAGTGAACTTCTAAATGGAAGGGTGAACAAAAGTTCTATGAAAAAAATTAAGTTTGAAGCAACAGATGATGGTCTTGCAAGAAAAATCGCAGATGAAAAATGCGTAGCTCTTTATAACCAATACTTTGAGCCTCCTGCTAAAGTTGTTTCTGAAGTAACTGGTGTTACTTTAGATACTTTGATGTATATTAGAGAACTTATCAAAAAAGACCCAGAAAGAATATTTGATGGCGGGTGTAAACCTAACTGCGATTCTGAATATTATAGTGATAATGATCCAAAACCGATTTGGGGTGCTTAATTTTAAGCTCGTTAAAAAGAAGGATTCTATTTTGTTGAATTTTTGTGAAGACCTCTAATTCTTTACGTTAAAAAGAGATTTATTAAATATATTTTTATTGTGTTTAAGCATGGGTGCTCCGATTATACAATTTTATTCTAACAGGTTTTAACTTACTGAAGTAGAGAAGCCAGACTTTTACAAAAAATATTTAAGGAAGCTTACTAATAAAAGAAGATGGAAAAAATAGCAAGGATGAGTGAAGTCAAAGATAAAAAATGTATTTCTGTCAAAGGAAAACACCTTGCTTTGTTTAAAGTTAAAGATACTTTCTACTGTATTGATAATACTTGCCCTCATGCCAACGGTCCACTTTGTGAGGGAATACTCGACGGATTTCTTATTTCCTGTCCCTGGCATTCTTCAGAATTTGATGTCAGAGATGGTCTTGTAAAAAGAGGTCCGGCAAAGACAAATGTTCAATTTTATAAACTAACAATAAAAGGAGAAGATATCTTCATAGATGTCTAAGAAAAAGATGTTTGATCCTTTAGAACCATTTCTGGGAAAAAAACTTTTGAAAGAGCTATTAGATAAATTAGAACAATTCAAATACAAACTTTATGGAAAAATCCCTTTAAAATTTTATAAAGGAAAACCGACAAAATACGAGTTTGATCTTAATTTCGGAATGATGCATGTGACTGAGCAGGACTGTAAGGGGCTAAGTGAGATTTTTTCAGAAGTCAATAAGAAGTGGAACACGCAGATGACCTATTGTATCTATCCTGGGAAGGAAGGGAAAAGAGAGATGATCATGAACGTGCGTGGTTCTCCCAAAGCTCCAGCTAATTTAGAATAATCTTTATTAAGAATAAGCAAAAGGAATTGTTGTGTCTTTCACAGAAATTTAAGATGGGAATATGAATTCGATTTCTACGTAGATATGTTTACTTTTTAGTTGATCTGAACTTTTTTTATTGGAGCGTAAATATTTTTTTTGTTAGGTATACCTTCGACAATTTCTTTAGCGATAGTTTCTATCTTTTTTTGATTACTTGCAGGAATATGCTGATGAAGAAGAACAAA
>JAHFKM010000053.1:0-412 GCA_023245385.1 archaeon | reverse complement strand
GTGTTTCGCGGATTTTTGAATATATGAGAATTTAGTTGATGGGGAAGATAGGGTGAGTTCAGAGAAATATTTATATCGTAGTTTAGCTTATTAGAAGTTAGATTAACTTATGGCAACTAACCTAAATATAAAAGTAAATGAATACACAAGTAGGGTGCTTGGAGTTATAAAAGAAAAATTCGGATTGAAAGATAAGGGAGAAGCTCTAAATAAATTTACTGAAATGTATGGTGAAGAGTATGCGGATCAAGAAGTGAAAGAAGAGATAGTTAAAGAAATTTTAAGAATGGACCAAGAATATTTTACAAAACATCCTAAAGGAAAGTCGATGAGTTTGAAAGAGTTGGATGGACTTACAGGTGTTTAGTAAATGTTTTCTTTTGACCTATCAGAAGAACTTAAGAGAAGATTA
>JAHFKM010000005.1 GCA_023245385.1 archaeon | reverse complement strand
CGCACAGCGATGACTTTGAATTCCGTAAAATTTTTGTTTGTAACAAGAACCTTTTCCTGAAATTGATTTTGCAGTCCATTCACAAATTTTCACAGCAGAATGTTCTCCAACAAATCTGTAACCTTGTTTTTCTAAGGAATTTTTATACTCTGGGTAGGTTAGATCTAACTCTCCTTCTTTAACTTCATCTAAGTGGACTGGTGTTTTTTTCCCAACATCAAAATGAGAAATTGATTCTATGACAAGATCTGCCATAAAACCTTGCATCGACAGAACATTATAAAACTTTCTAGAGATATCTTTCTTGTGTCATCAAGTGTAAGAACATAATTTATTCGTTCAACTCCTTCGCGTGCTCCCTTGAACACATTACTTTCAAATTAACTTCCAGAGCGCCACGTATAAGTAGACATTCTCTGGTTTTTTGTTCACAGCTTACTATTTTTTGTTCTTTTTTATCTAGAACATAAACCTCACTGTCATTTGAATTTCCATGCACATTTGGGTAAAGCAGGAAAAACCCGTGTTCTTTTTCAAAATCAGTATAGACCCCCATTAACCCATCTTTTACAGGTCTGAAAAAAAGGCTTTTTCCATTATATATTTTTTTATTTTCTTTTCTGTTCCAGTTATAAGTCTGAAGAGATATACAGATCAGAGAATTTCCCTGTCGTGCTGCAAGTCCGAGAATAGCCTCCTGAGAAGGATATCTTGTAAAATATTCAGGACAGCCGAGGTCAAGCTTTTCTTTTAATCGGTATTCTTCTTTTGTAATACGCTGAAACAAGTACTTCGCGCGTTCTCCACTACTAAGATCTTCACAAAAGCTGTCATTTGTTTCCCAAGGCGTTCCTTGTTGTATCGTTGAGCATGCTAGGGTGGCAAGCAACCCTAAATTAAGAATTTTTCTCATCTTAGAAAAAACAACCACAAATTATATAACTCTTTCTTTCAAAAGTGCTAATATGCATCTCAAAAAATTTATCCTTGGTGGGCTGGAGAATAATATATATCTTTTAATTGAAGAGGAAACGAAAGAAGCGATTTTAATAGATGCGGGAGAAGAACCTGATGTTATTCTTCAGTTTTTGGAAAAAAGAAAAATAAAACTGCGTTACCTGCTCTTGACTCATGGACACTTTGATCATACTTCAGGCTACAAAAAAATAAAAGACGCTACGAATGCAAAAGTCCTCATCCACAAAGAAGATCTTAATATTACCTTCGGGACAAAAGTAGAACCAGACAAGTACTTGGAAGATGGAGATGAAATATTACTTGGAGAAATAAAAATAAAAGTTCTTCACACACCTGGTCATACTAAAGGATGTTGTTGTTTTTACCTAGAAAAAGAAAGAATATTATTTTCTGGAGACACAATCTTCTTTCAAGCACTTGGCAGGACAGACTTTCCTGAAGGAAATTATCAACAAGAAATCAAAAGCATAAAAGAAAAAATATTTACTCTACCTGAAGAAACAATCATCCACCCTGGACACGGACCAGAAACAAGCGTAGAAAACGAAAAGGAAACACTATGTCAACACCACCTCCTTTGACAAAGAAATATTATCATGGATCATCCCGCAAAGGAATTAAGACTCTTAGACCCCGCTACGATCCACGAACAAAGATCAAAGGTGTTTTCCTTTCAGAACATGCATTCGCCCCCATGATCTTCGCACTCCTCAAAAACCGAGCCAAAGCTAACATTCATTACACAACTCACAAAGGCACTTTTGTTTTTGGAAGAGTTATTAGCCCAACACCTTTGCTTGAGCACGGCTACCTTTACACGGTTGATATTCTCCCTTCTTCCCTTCGCAAGACCAAACACTCAGGAGAATATTACCTTAAAAAAAGTATCCCTGTTTCTACCTGCAAAAAAATAACAAAAAAACAAGTCCTCATATTCGGCTGGAAAATTATTATAAAGAAATCTAGCCACTGAAGTTACTCACTCTCTTTGAAAGAAGGTATCGTTTGCATATTTTTTCTCCACTTCTCGAGTGCTGGATATTCACTGAGAATTACTTTTGTATACTCCAGATACCGCAAGCTCGCCAACAAAACAATATCCGCCAACGTTAAGCTTTCTCCAACAAGATAGGTATGTTTCTCCAGCTCCCTTTCTAATATTGGTAGAAAACGCGTCAATGCTTTCAAACCATCTTCTTTTACTGCTTCATCTTTTCCAAAAAATATTCTTCCCAACGCTTCAGAAACTTGTGTACTTGTAAAATCCATCCACTGATTCACCAAGGTTCGTCGCTTCAAATCTTCAGGATAAAGATCGCTCTTTACTTTTTCACAAAGATAACGACAGATTGTATTACTCTCAAAAACAACAAAACCCTCATCGTCAACAGCAGGAACTTTTCCAGCAGGATGAATCTTTAAATAATCCTGTGTTTTCAAATCTTTTTCAAAATCTAGTTCTTTATATTCAAAATCTAATTTTAAATAACGCGCAACATAGTCTACCTTACTACAATTTTCAGACTTCTTATTCCCGTAGATGATTAGTGTCATTGTTTTTAATTCAGATTAGTGGTATATCCATTCTTGTCTAAGTAATCAATTAATGGTTTTAATACTGGGTCTTCTGCTCGATCTATCCAATATTCATGAAAACCTGCATGCTTTCGCTGATGACAGATTGTAACAACAGGTAATCTTTCTCTAACGCCATTTATTTCTATAAGTTCTGTAGTAAGTTCAATCAGTTCTCTTCTCGTGATTTCAGCTCAAGGAATTTCTTTCAAAATTTGTTCTAATTCATCCATTTTACCTGTACGCCACTTTCGTAAAGAAATCAAACTGATCAAGACGCCAGAAGACGTAGAGTATAAATAATCCGAACATGACCATTGCGAGTAAAACTCCGAACATGAGGAGCATGTGTTTCTTCAATAGGATGTTTTGTTTTTTTGTTGCTTCTAAATTTTTTATTTGTAATTCTTCGCTGTATGAGATTTTATATTTTGTTCCATCTTCATTGTTCCATTCTATAGGTTTTGTTGGCATAGTTTTGTAACCGATCAAAAGTATATAAGTATTATTATGTTTTAATCATCGTTTTAAAAAAGAATAATTAGCTTTATTAAAACAAAGAAAACCTTAGAGTGAATGTTTAATAAAAAAGAGTTTGAGGAAATCAAGGAAGCGCTTAAAGAGATGAAAGGGAAACAGCTGGAGTCTAGTAAGGAAATGAAGGAGCATGTTGAAAGCGCGATTCAGTTTTTGAAAAAAGAAATTCAGGAGATGAAAGACAAACAGGGTTTGTATTATGAAGAGTTTGATAAGAGTGTTTCTACTTTTAATGATTTAAATGGAAGATACAGAAAAGAGTTTGACAGTCTTAATATTATTAAAAACCAGATGTTTGAAAAAGTCTTAGAGAGAACAGAAAAAGAGCTTAAACAGGAGCTACAAAGGCATCTTGAAGAATTGAAGCTTGAGAAGAGTGCGTTCAAAGAACTTTCGCAAGAACTAAGCAAGATTAAGGAGGAAGTGCAGCGGTTGCAGGGAGTGGCGCATAAAACAAAGGAGATTGATTTTGAGTTGACAAGTTATATTAAAAAAATTACTGAGCTTGATCATGAAAAGTTAAGTTTGTTGAAAAGGGTGGATGACTTGCAAAGTTTAGTAGCGAGAATACGTCAGGGAAAACATTCCTAAGTTTTTTTCTTAAAAACATAAAATGCATAGACAAGAACAAGGAGGCTGTAATTTACAATCATAAAAATTGGATTCGCCCAACTGATACCGCTAAAGAAAGGAGTTGGAAAAGGCCAGAGAAATGGTGTGGGGAAGAAGTCTGTGGTATGTGAAGGAATATCAATGAAGATATGCAGATATCCTGCTAAGAAAGGTAAGTAAAACTTTTTAGTTATCAAATAAACTAGTAATGCAACGAGTGTTATTGGAATTAAACTATGGGTAATATTATACATTGTGAAGATATAGCTTGAAATAGAGGACAAAGCAGGTTTACTATGGGGGAGACTATTGAATGTTAGAATACTTGCTAAGGTGTGTGGACCAAAACTAATAAGATCTGGAAGTGTTCCAAACAACGCGGCTTGCCATTTGTATTTTGTTTTAGAGAAGAGTGCGTAGGACCATAGTCCGTGAGCTAAGATATCCATAAGTGTGACAGTATTTTTATCTTAATAAGATTATTTACTCAGTTTTTTTTTATCCTCTTAAAAGCTTTAGCTCTTTGTATTTGTCCAGAATTTTGTGTGCAAACCTTGCAGCACCAAGACTGCTTGCAAGAATGGTAAGATAAATAAATGGTGTAACAGGATAGAGCTGTAAAATTTAAGTTTGAATGGGTAAATGGAAGAATATAAATACGCGCTTATAGTAAAGAAAGTTCTACAAAGAGTAGGTCTTGTTTAAGATATTTAATTTCTTTCATCGTAGTTTTTTAATAACTTCCACAAGGAGGTGTTTTACTTTCTCCGCGTTTTCTTGCATGGTTTTTAGTACTTCTTCAAAGGTGACTGGTGGTCTGTCTTCAAAAATACAGTCATAATCTGTTGCCATTGCGATCGCCTGATAGGGAATTGCGAGTTCATTTGCTAGGATAACTTCTGGACATGAAGACATGTTGATAATATCTGCGCCCCATGTTCGAAACATTTTGCTTTCTGCTTTTGTTGAGAACCTTGGTCCTTCAATGGTGAGGAGGGTAACGTCTTTGGTATATTCCAATTTTAATTCTTTACTTGTTTCGACTAAGAGATTTCTTAGCTTTTTGTCAAAAGGATCTGCCATTGGTGTGTGAACTACTTTGTCTGTGAAAAATGTTAGACTTCTTAATCTTGTAAAATCAATGAATTGGTTTGGAAAGACTAAGTTTCCAGGTTTAATTTCTTCTTTCAAGGAGCCTACAGCTGTTGTTGCGAGAATATGGGTGCATCCTTCTTGATAGAGAGCCCAAATGTTTGCTTGAAAGTTTATTTTTGTGGGCATAATCGCATGATGTTTTCCATGACGAGCAAGGATAACCACATCTACACCTTGGATTTTTCCACAGGTCAGGGGAGAAGAAGGGGAACCATAAGGTGTTGCAACTTCCTTCTCTACCGAGTTTTCTAAGATTTGTGGGTCATCCAGTCCTGAACCGCCGATAATTCCTAGTTTTGCCATTGATAAAATTATTTATTATTCTTTAATAAGAATTGTGTAAGTAGGATAGTTTGTTTCAAGAGAGTATTTACACTTTATTGGTTCTGTAGAAGGTTCGATTTTTGTGGAAGGATTGGTGAGGCTCAGAATTTTAAAAGAGGAATTTTTTTAGAGGGAAAAAAGAGTAGGATCTAAAGTTTCTTTAAGTTATCAAAATAATTACCTGAGATTGAGCCAAGTGTATCAAAAGCTTCTTTTACTTTTGCTAATTTGCTTTCTAGGTTTGGGTACTCTGTTTGTATCATTATTAAGAATTCTTCGAATCGTTCAGATCTCTGAATTTCTTCAATTTATTTTTTTTAAATTAAAAAAGCAATAAGACTATCCAAACATTTAAAAAAAGATGAATAACAAACTTAGTGTGGTGCTGAGAGTATACAATACCTTAACAGGAAAAAAAGAAGTTTTCAAATCTTTGAAAAGTAAGAATGTTAAAATGTTTGTCTGCGGACCAACTGTATATGGTCTGTCTCACTTAGGTCATGCGAAAACTTATGTTCAGTTTGATGTCATTGCAAAGTATTTACATTACAAAAAGTACAAAATCTTCTACTTGCAAAACATAACGGATATTGATGACAAGATTATTAAAAAAGCTGCAGAGGAAAAAACAAGTTGGGATACTGTCGCTAGAACCTATGAAAAACTTTATCTCGAAGACATGCAAAAACTTGGTATAAATTCTGTAAACAAATACGCGCGAGCAACAGAGTATATTGCTGAAATTGTCTCGCAGGTCAAAAGGCTTATTAAAAAGGGTTATGCTTATAGGATTTCAGATGGTTATTACTTTGATTTAAGTAAATGTAAGGATTATGGGAAGTTAGCAAAGAGAACAAAAAACGAAGCAGAAGACTCTGTTTCGAGAATTGATGAGAATGAAGGGAAAAGAAACAAAGGAGATTTTTGTTTATGGAAATTTTCAAAAGAAGGAGAACCGTTTTGGGAAACAGAAATTGAAACTGGTCGTCCTGGCTGGCACATAGAGGATACGGCAATTACAGAAAAAGAGTTAGGAAATCAGTATGATATTCATGGTGGGGGTATAGATCTTATTTTTCCTCATCATGAAGCTGAGATCGCTCAGATGGAATCTATCTCGGGGAAAGTACCTTTTGTTAGGTATTGGCTTCATACGGGATTTGTTAATAGTAACAACGAAAAGATGTCAAAATCTTTAGGGAATTTTTCTACAATAAGGGATGTTCTTTCTTATTATGATTCGAAGGTTTTGCGCTTTCTTTTTCTTTCGACTCACTACAGAAATCCTGTTAGCTTTTCTGAACAGGTTTTAAGGCAGGCGAAGAGTTCTTTAGAAAGAATTCATGATTTTGTGAGGAATTTAAAAAACTATTCAGGTGGAAAGAAGATTGTTTCAATTAAAAAAAGAGTGGAAACAGTTGGGAAAAAATTTGAAGAGGCGATGGATGATGATTTTGAAACGGCAAAAGCATTAACTGTTCTTTTTGATTTAATTCGTTATGTTAATATTTTAATGGATAAGAATAAAGTAGCTCAAGGAGACACGAAATTTATTTTAAAAAAATTTGAACAATGGAACGCGTTTTTTGGTATTTTAGAAGAAAAAGAAGAGCTTTCTTTAGAAGTTGAAGTGTTAGTTCAGCGGAGAGAAGAAGCAAGGAGAAATAAAAACTGGATAGAAGCAGATCGTTTGAGAGATGAGATAAAAAAGAAGGGATATGTTTTGGATGACACGAAAGGAAAGACTATTATTAAAAAAATCTAAACTCTTTGTGTTAAAAGATCAATATAGGTTGTTTCAAGAATTTTTAAGTCTCCCTCTTGGGAGTTGGTTGGTAAAGGAATGAGGTTTGGTGCTTTTGCTTTGAGTGTTTTATGGAGTAATTCTATTTTTCTTTCTACAGTGAAAAATATTTTTGGATCTCCTCTGTAGGTTTTTTCTTTTTCTTCTTGATACAATTTTTCTAAAGATCTGCGGTCAACGAGAGAGGTAACTTTAGTTATATCATAATTATCATTCAAATAATCTTCATAAATACTTTCGAGAATCTTGATTCTGTTGAAAGGATCTTGTTTTTCTAATAAGGGAAATAAACGAACTTTTGGAATGCATTTTGTTATGATTGATTCTAGAAATTCTAGTTTTTCTGCGATCTCCTCAGGTCGGATATTACCGAGTTGGTATAATTGGGGTAATGGTGCGAATTTAAAAATATCCATAGGAAGGGTTTACTCCATTCCCATTCCAGGCATTCCACCATGAGGCATCGCGGGACCAGCGCTCTTCCCGGATGAAGCTAAGACGTCGTCAATTCTTAAAATTAATTCAGCGACTTCAGAAGCTGATTTGATAGCTTGTGTTTTAATTTTCAAAGGTTCAATGACTCCGCGTTTCCAAGCGTCTGTTATTTTTCCTGAAAAGACGTCTAAGCCAGCCCATTTTTGTCCTTTGTCGTGTGCTGCCTTGATTTCTGTAAGCATATCGATAGGGTCTAGTCCTGCGTTTTCAGCGAGGGTGATGGGGATGACTTCCATTGCGTCTGCAAAGGCGAGGACTGCTAATTGTTCTCTTCCTGATAAAGAATTTGCGAATTTTCTTAAGCCACGAGCGACTTCTACTTCTGCAGCTCCTGCTCCAGCGACGACTTTTCCTTCTTTCAAAGATGCTGAAATGTCTCCTATTGCGTCTTTAATTGCTCTTTCGACTTCGTCAACGACATGTTGTGTTCCGCCGCGGATTAAAAGTGTGACTGCTTTTGCCTTTTTGCATTCTGTTACATAAGTCATGTCTTCGTCGGAGATTTTCTTTTCTTCAACAAGGCCTGCAGAACCAAGATCTTTTGGTGTAAGGTCATCTAAATTGCTGATGATGACTGCGCCTGTTGCTCTTGATAATTTTTCCATGTCAGATTTTTTAATTCTTCTGGCGGCGTAGATTCCTTTTTTTGCCAGATAATGTTGAGCGACATCATCAATGCCTTTTTGGCAGAAGACGACGTTCGCGCCTGAGTTAATTATTTTTTCAACCATGCTCTTTAGCATTTTATCTTCCATATCTAAAAATCCTTGGAGTTGGGAAGGGTCTGTAATTTGAATTTTCGCGTCAGTTTCTGTGTCTTTAATCTCTACAGCTATATCGAGTAGTGCTATTTTTGGATTTTCTATTCTTCTTGGCATTGCTGGATGTACTTTTTCTTTGTCTAGGATGATTCCCTGAATGAGTTCAGAGTCTTCTATTCCTGCGCCGATTTTTTTTTCTAATTTAATATTTTCACTGTCGATGGAAAGTTCGTTATCTTGAATGTCTGTTACTTGTTTTACTGCGGTTACGATAAGTTCTGATAAGTTTTCTTTGGCGACTTCTGCGCCTTTTCCAGTCATCGCTGTCATCGCGATGTTTTTTAAGGTTGCTGTGTCTTTTATGGTAATATCTTCAGCAATGGTGTTGAGAATTTCATGAGCTTTTTCAGCGGCCATTCTGTATCCTTTCGCGACCATTGTTGGATGAATTTCTTTTTCTAATAATGATTCTGCGTTTTTTAATAGTTCTCCTGCTAAGATCACTGCTGTTGTTGTTCCGTCTCCTACTTCTTTTTCTTGAGTTTTTGCGACTTCGACAATCATTTTTGCTGCTGGATGTTCTATTTGCATTTCTTGAAGGATTGTAACTCCATCATTTGTAACAATAATATCTCCTAAAGAATCAACTAACATTTTGTCCATACCCTTTGGACCTAGGGTTGTTCGTACTGTTTCCGCGACTAATTTTGCTGCGAGGATGTTTGTTCTTTGTGCGTCTCTTCCCATTGTTCTTTGTGAATTTTCAGACATGATAAAGATGGGTTGTTGTTGTGCCATTTTATGCCTCCATAAACATTTTCATTGCTTTGTAGAATAGGGGTATAGGGGAATAATTTATAAAGATTCCTTTTGTCTAGCATACTCATTTCAAAGGAACTTCCAAGAACAATACTTTACTTTCTTCTTTAGCTTTTAAAACAACACTCTCTTCTTCAACAACAGCCAACGCGTCGCCTTCTTTCAAAAGTTTATTCTCTATTTCTATAGTTCCTTTCGCTAGCTGAATCCACAACCCTCTTGAAGGATTTTTTAATTGGTATTCTAGCTCTTTTCCTTTTTCTACTTCTAACAAGGAAAGTTCTGCGTCCTGATTAATTGGAATCGTATCTTTAGAAATAATCCTAACTAATTCGTTCTTCTTTAAAAAAAAACTTCCCTGTTCATAAGACGGCTTCACATTCTTTTTCGTAGGCTCAATCCAAATCTGAAACAAATGTACCTGCTCTGTCTTCGAAATATTAACCTCCGCATGCCGAATCCCAGAACCGGCAGACATTCTTTGAACCTCATTAGTATTTATTACTTCTTTATTCCCTTGCGTATCCTCATGCTGCAAAGAACCCTCAAGAACAATCGTAATGATCTCAAAGTTCTCATGATAATGAAAAGGAAAACCAGAATCGGGCTTAATCCAATCTTCATTCAGAACTTTCAAAGCTCCGAAACCCATTCTCTTCGGATGATAATAATTCCCAAAACTAAAACTATGCCTACTCTCTAACCAACCTCCTTTTGTTAAACCACGATCCTTTGAACGAATAAGAATTGCTCCCATCTTTAAATTCCCATAACCTCGATGTACAATTCAACTGCTTCTTTAAGATTCCTTACTGCTTCTGCTTGCGTGTATCCTTGACTAACAACATCTAATTCTGGACAGAGAGCAACGTATTGTTTTTCTCCTCTCTTTACGATCGTCTTAATTTTCATAAGTTTTTAATAAATTTTATTGTTTATATAACTTTCAATCTCTACTTTTTCAAAAATTTTTTTACCTGAAATCTTTAAATACCTCTTCCACTCTTTTTCTTTTATGCAATATTTTAAAACACGACAAGAACTTATCAAAGCGTACTTAGACTTTTTTACTTCTAAAAAACATAAAACTATTCCTTCTTCTTCTCTCATTCCCGAAAACGATCCCACCGTTCTTTTCACGACAGCAGGCATGCATCCTCTTGTTCCGTTTCTCTTAGGACAACAACACGCGCTAGGGAAAAAACTTGCCGGTGTACAAAAATGTATTCGAACTGGAGACATAGACGAAGTAGGAGACGCAAGTCACAACACCTTCTTTGAAATGCTCGGAAACTGGTCGCTTGGAAATTATTTTAAAAAAGAAGCAATAGAATACAGCTTTGAATTCTTAACGAACGTTCTTAAGATCCCAATTGACAAACTCGCAGTTTCTGTATTCAAAGGGGACAAAGACGCAGCAAAAGACGAAGAATCTGCAAAAATCTGGATTGCTCTAGGAATTCCAAAAGAACGAATCGCATACTTACCAAAAGAAAACAACTGGTGGGGACCAGCAGGAGAAGTCGGACCATGCGGACCAGACACAGAAATGTTCTACTGGAAAAACACTAGCAAAAAAACTCCAAAAACCTTTGATCCTCAAGATGAAGATTGGTTAGAGATCTGGAACGACGTTTTCATGGAATATGAAAAAACAAAAGAAGGAACATTTATTCCACTCAAACAAAAAAATGTTGACACTGGAATGGGTGTTGAAAGAACGCTCGCAGTTCTTAATGGATATGAAGATGTCTATCAAACTTCTCTCTTTCAGACTATTATCTATAAAATAGAAACTCTTTCTGGAAAAAAATACAAAGAGAATGAGAAAGCAATGAGAATCGTCGCAGACCACCTCAAAGCAACAATCCTCATCCTCGGAGATCATCGAGCAATCAAACCATCAAACATCGGACAAGGCTATGTCTTAAGAAGGTTAATTCGGAGGGCGATTCGCTACGGAAAAATATTGGGCATTAAAAAACCGTTTATGACAGAGTTAATTGATTCTGTTCTCACAATTTATTCAGATTATAACGAATTAGAAAAAAATCGCAGTTTCATCAAAGAACAATTACAAATTGAAGAAACAAAATTTAACCAAACTCTAGAGAAAGGTATTAAAGAATTTGAAAAGATGAGTAAAGGCAAATATATTTTAACAGGAAAAGAAGCGTTCTTACTTTTTCAAAGTTATGGCTTTCCAATTGAATTCACTCAAGAGCTTGCAGAAGAAAAAAATATAAAAGTAGAAGTAGGGGGATACAATAAAGAATTTCAAAAACATCAGGATTTGAGCAGAACTGCTTCCGCGGGAATATTCAAATCTGGACTTGCTGATGATTCTGGTGCAAGCAGAAAACTCCACACAGCGACTCACTTACTCAATGAAGCTTTACGAAAAGTTTTGGATAAAAATATTACTCAAAAAGGATCTAACATTACTCGAGAACGACTTCGTTTTGACTTTAATTTTTCAAGAAAGTTAACTCCTGAAGAAATCAAGAAAGTAGAAGACGAAGTTAATGATATTATTAAAAAAAATCTCACTATCACTCGCGAAGAAACAACATTCAAAGAAGCTCTCGCATCAGGAGCGCAGGCAGAATTCGGCATGAAATACCCAGAACGCATTTCCGTCTACACAGTCGGTCCAAAAAAAGGATGGTACTCTAGAGAAATCTGCACCGGACCACATGTCGCTACTACTTCTGAACTTGGTTCATTTAAAATAACAAAAGAAGAAGCGGTCGCTTCTGGAATACGAAGAATAAAAGCTATTGTGCAAGGATAGGTATGTTCTAGGATTTTTTTATATTTAAGAGTCATAATGTTTTTTTAAGAAGATAATTAAATTTAATACTACTAAAGAGTAATTATTATAGGAAGTTTTATAAATTAACACTCCTCACTGGTATGATGCCTAGCCTATAATCTCTTCTTAAAACAGCGGGAAAAGGATATGATCTAATTATTCCAGCGGCAGCAGCAAATGCAGGTCTTCTCGCGGGTATGGAAGGAGTAAGTAAAAGATTGAATAATATGTACAGTTCAAATGATCTTATTCCAGGTATTACCCTAATGCTAAGTTTCACAGCTGCGGCGGCAGGAAGTTATTTGTATCTTGATCAGTGGGCTGGGAAAAAAATAAAAGATGCTCTTCAAGGAAAAGAAGCGAAAAGTCTGGGATATGCTCTTCCAGTTCCGCTTCTTTTTTACGCGGCCTATCAAACTGCACCTGCTCTTACAGGAGCAGTAGAAGAACTTATTCATAATGGTCTTGCAATTGCTACTTTATATAGCGCAAACAAGTATGTGATCTTTCCAGGAATAAAAGTACTTAAAAATATTTTCAAAGTTGGAAAGAAAAGGGTCGCAGAAAGAGTTGTTTTTGGAGCAACTGCACTTGGTCTCATAGGATTTAACACAAACGTTCATAATGCAGGAAGAGACGTACACAACTTTATTATAGCAGCCTACCACGCGGTGTTAGCTCCAAACAAGAGAGATTTGGCTGACTACTGGATGCAATATGGTCTTGATTATCCTGTGAAAGAAGGAGTGATTAGTTCTCGTTTCGGATATAGAAGAGATCTTTCTCATCCTGAGCAAACAGAATTTCAGGATAGTATTGAAATAAAGGTTTCCTCAGGAACGCCTGTGTACGCGGCTGAAGAAGGAAAGGTGACTGCGATAACAAGATCTAAAACAGGGTATACAATAACTCTTGATCATGAGAATGGGCTTCAAACAAGTTACAGATCTGCTTCTCTTGTTTTGAAACAACAAGGGGTAACAGTGAAGCGGGGAGAGGCTATTGCTCAATCAGGAGCTCATCTTGAATTTTCTCTTGAAGATGTGGGAAAGAAAGACAATCCTTTGTGAAAGATGTTATCACTTGCTCATGCAAAATAATCTATATAAATATCCTTGATAAAATTGATGTATGTTCAGCGCAGAATTCAAAGCAGAACCAGCTATATATCAAGAAAGGCCACGTTTTGATAGTGTTGTGTGTAGTAATATTCAAAAAAGTGTTGTAAGTCCTGAAGAACAAGCGGAACGATTTCTCAAAGCGCTCGAGAAAATAAGACCTCATGTGTATGATTCAAATCTTCCTTTTGCGTTGGAAGAGATAGAACATGAGCTTATTCAGGAAGAAAGAATTGGGTTATCTAGAATTGCAAAGAGATTGCTTGTGCTTTCTTTTCAAGATGTCGCCTATGCTGCGTATTATTGTCAGGAATTTTCAGAAACACCTTTTGAGCGTCTTAAATTGGAAGATGCCTTTTCTCCAGAAAAGTTTTCAGAAACACCTTTTGAGCAACTGAGCTTTGCGGACGCTTTTCTTTATAGAATAAGTTCAAAAGCTAAACCTCGTTCTTCTAAATGCCAAAAACATCCGTCTCTTGTATCGATCTCTTTTTCAAGATTGGAATCAACGCTCCTTAAAAGAGTTGAAATTCCAAGAAGAACATGGATAAGAGGCCAGAGTAAGGAAATTGTGTATAGTATGACTCCTTCTGAATTGGATTTTACTCTTGTTCATTCAAAAGAGTATGATCTTGTGCAGTATCTCGACAGTATTTTTAAAGTCTAGTCTTTTCAAAGAAAGTAGGGATTAAAATCAGAATTCAATTTTTAACACAAGTCAAAGAAAGCTTTATAAATTTCTAGAAGGGGAGAATAATGTAGGCAGGGTGCTTAACTATCGCGCTTATTAAAAGCTGTGAGGAAAGTCCGCCCACCACTGGATATCAAATGTCCGAACAACCTCTTATGGTTGCTAAGGTCACTCGAAAGAGTTCCGGAAACGGAAGCGCTCCTTTCAGAAACGACACGGCCTTGTTTAAGCAATGAATGCTGCGAAGCTTCTTGGTGACGAGAAGTGAGATAATCAGCTGAGCGTTACAAAAAACAGGGAAACGATGAAACGCAAGGAACTGGCTGGTGCAAGTCTTTACGACGCTGAGTAGAATGTTAAGACAAACTATCGCTTAACTCTTGTTAAGTTTGGGTTTGACAAAAGGTGGCTTATACCCTGTCTACATCTTCTCTTTAGTTAATCTTTTAAAACTTCTCTTCATTAACTTTTTTTATGGATCTCCTATCAAACCTCTCTGCATTTGAAGATAAATTAATCAACGACTTTCATCAACATTCTTACTTTAAAACTTTTCACAGACAAACCGATGAAGCCCTTTAAATTGCTTTAATTAAAAACACTTTTCTCTCTAGAAACTTTGTTCCTTGGTACACGCGAGCAATGGAAGGAATGAAAGATGATGAAGCAAGAGAAGTTTTAAGAAAAATTATCTTAGAAGAAAATGGACTGGAAGAAGATTCAGAAACTCGCGCTGTAAAAGTGGGGCCGACCCATTTCGAATTACTCCTTCGTGACTTAGATAAAATTGGCATTCCTCCGGAAGTAGTTCTTGACAGAAAACAGACTGTTGAAACAAGAGCAACTGAAAGAACTAGAAAAGATCTGGATCAATTAATCGCCCCACATTATGATCCCCATTACGATTTGACAACATTAGTCGCATTACGCATGGCCGGAGAAATCTTAGTTGGAGAAGGATACGGTTTTGTTGTTCCCGCACTGAAAGAAAGATTCCATTTGGAAAACTCAGAATTTTATGAACCCCACTATGCACATGATACGAAACGATTAGCAAGTGGAGAGCACACTAAATCATTTGAATCAGTTTTAAACAGATTAATCAATACTCAAGAAAAACTCTTACTCGCAAAAGAAAGTGCTACGAAAGCATATCACGCACGAATGTCTTTCTATGACCAGTTTACTAAGCAGGCTAGAACTTTAAAAAATTTAAAAAGAGTTGGCTTAGCTGTAGCCGCTTCGGTGGGAATTGGTTTAACTATAAATCATTTAATCATAGAAGATCCTCATGAAATTTATTCACGCTTTTTACAAAGCTTAGAACCAGAAGCAAGAGCATTCTATGTTAATGCTGAACAAAGGCAATTTGAAAAATATCTAGAAACTGGAAATAAAAAATATTTGGAAACCTTAGGAACATTTAAAGCTGCAGAAGAAGAATGGGGACAAGATCCTTAACATCTTCTCCAACGAATCTTCGTTGCATATCCACCCTTCTCACCAGGCTCTGCAACCTTCTTCATACTCTTTTTAGCTCCCAGAAAAATCTTAAAAACCGCACTACCCTCTTTTTCATCTCTAAGTTCTCTTAAACTTTTTAATCCAATCTCATACCCTGTCCGTTCAAGCAACTCTCTTTTCGCCGCTTGATTAAAACTTTCTCCCTTTTCAACTTTACCAGCTGGAAGACCCCACTTCGAAGACCTGACATAAAAATGCTCCAAAACCTTTCCTTTTTTATCAAGAATCAAAATTTTAACCTGCTTTGTCATTTTACACCTTCAACATAAGACCCAAAGGACAATGATCTGAACCTTGAACCTCCGGTAAAATAAAAGCATCAACAACTTCTTTTAGCATATTTTCAGAAACAAAAAAATAGTCAATACGCCAGCCTACATTTCTTTTTCTCGCTCCGGAACGAACACTCCACCATGTGTATTGGTTTGCTTCTTTATGAAAAATTCTAAAGGTGTCAATAAAACTGTGACTTACGAATGTATCCATCCATGCTCGCTCTATTGGTAAGAATCCAGAGATATTTTCATTCTCTTTTGGTCTTGCCAAATCAATCTCCTTATGTGCAGTATTTACATCGCCACAAATGATTATTTTCTTTCCTTCTTTTTTTAACTTCTCTACATAGTTTAAAAACGCTTCATAAAATTCCATCTTATACTTCAACCGCTCCGGACTTTGCTTCCCGTTTGGAAAATAAATATTAAACAAGATAAAAGAGGGAAACTCAGTAATTAAAATTCTTCCCTCACAATCAAACTTCTTCACACCAAAACCTGTTTTAACGCTCAATGGTTTTTCTTTAGAGAGTGTTAAGACTCCGCTGTATCCTTTCTTTTCTCCAGAACACCAAGAAGAGTGGTATCCTTTGAACAACTCTTTAGGTAATTGATCTTCAGATGCTTTCGTTTCCTGCAAGCAAAGAATATCAGGAGACTCTTTTTTCATCCATTCTAAAAAACCCTTCTTTAACACTGCTCTTATTCCATTCACATTCCAACAAAGAATCCTTAACGACTTCATTCCTCTTTCTTTTATTTTTATTTCTTAATAAAACTTTGCACAACACATTCTCGAACAACACTGCTCAGCCTCAGAAAGGTTTAAATAAATCCTTGGGAGCATGAAATAAAATGAAGGTAAAGAATTTGGAGATTACAGAGATCAGGGCTGTTAAAGTTGATTCTAAGAACAGAAAAGTGACATTGAAAATTTTGTTTTCAAACGATACTCCTCTAAGCAAAGAAATTGTTCTTGAAGAAGACTTTCAGGGAATGACTGATAAATTGTTAAAATGGATTAAACAAATAAAGAGAGAGCAGGATAATGATATGGATGATAATATTCTTGGTGGTATTTCAATTGTTAATATTAAAAATGATGAGGATGTTATTGATCGTGCGCCAAAAGGATTTTATCGTTTGGATCAAAGGTTGGATGGGGTGAAGGGGATTAGGAGTGCTTCTGAATATATTAAAGCGTACGGGCAATTGCTTACGATGGAAGAGATTATTTTTAAAAAATAAGGTTCTGTTTTTTAGGAGTTATGCAAATTTGTAGAAGTAAAGTTCAACAAGAATAACGATAACTATTGCTATAATAATTATCAATGGGGGAATAGTTATTTTGGATTTTGTTTCTTCAAAATAGCGAACCAATCCTCCGCCTGAGGAGGGCATACTAATTTTATCAGCCATAAGAGTGTTGTGAATAATGAAGATATAAAAAGGTTTCTAAGAAGTTCTTCCGGTTAGTTCTTTGTAGTAGGTTCTTCCCCATTTTCTTATTTCGTTTGGTTTTAAGTGGGTGACATAGTCGCAGATTTTTTGTCCGGCGAGGATTTCTGGAACAGCGACAAAGTCAGCTCCATGAGTGTAGAGAGAAAGTGCGTCAGCGCTAGTTTTAGCTGTTACGAAAACAAGAATATTTTTGTTGACACTTTTGACGATTTTTAGAAGTAAATTGTTTTCTTGCAGGTTTGGAATTGTTGAGATGATCATTTTTGCTTTTCCTATTCTTGCTGCGTGTAAAACGTCTAGATTTCCGTAGTCTCCGTAGATGCTTGGGATTCCTTGGTGAATGAGGTTTTTGATTATATCTGGATTGTAGTCGACAGCGACTATTTTTTTCTTTTGTTTTTTGAGTGTGGAGACAATTTTTGATCCCATTCTGTGGACGCCGAAGAGGACAACGTGGTTTTCGTATTTGTCGGGTAAGTAGCTAAGGTCTTTGGTAGAGACAAATTTATCCAGGGGTTGGAGAAAGTTCTCGAATCTTGAGAAGAGTCCTTTGTGATATTTGATAAGATAGGAGCTAAGGGTGATGGTGATGATAGCGAGAATAATGATGAGGTTAAACATTTCTTGGCTTAGTGTACCGTTGAGGAATCCTTCTAGTGCTAAGACGAGGGAAAACTCGCTGATTTGAGCGAGGGACAAACTGCTAATGAATGCTGTTCTGTTACTGTGTCTGAAGAGTTTGAGTAAGAAAAAAAAGATAAAGGGTTTTAGAATGAGTACGAGAAAAAGGAGGAGGAGAAGGATGGGGAGTTTTTCGAGGAGGTGATTGAATTGAATTTGACTTCCTAAGGTCACGAAAAAGATGACTGCAAAAAAATCTCTTAATGCTTTTACTCTGCCTGATATTTCCAGGCTGTAGTGGGTGTTTCCGATAAGGACTCCTCCTATGAAGGCTCCGACTGCGATGGAAAAGTCAAGTAAGTATCCGAGTCCTGCGAACAGGAAACAGACTGAGACTGCGGTGATAAAGAGTAATTCGTGATTTTTTGCGCTTGATTTTATAACGCTTTGAATAATAGTTTTTCCGAGCAGGTAAGCGACAGCTAAGAGAAGCAGGACTTTGGCGATTGCGAGTCCGAGAAAAGAGAGGGTAAATATTTTTGCTCCGGAAAGTAAAGGAAGGATAATAATGGCGAGGACATCTTGAATGATAAGGATGCCGAGGATGAGTCTTCCATGAAGGGTGTCTAGCTCGTCAGAATCAGAGATAAGTTTGATCACGACCATTGTGCTTGAGAAAGCGACGATTAATCCAACGTAGAGTGCTTCAATGCTGTCTAACCAGATCATTGCGATAAAGAGGGTGATTGCGGTTACTGTAAAGACTTGGATCGCTCCAGTGAGTGATGCGAATTTTCCCACTTCTTTTAGTTTTTTTAAGTCTAGTTCTAGTCCGACAATAAAAAGTAAGAACGCGATTCCTAGTTCTGAGAGGATTTTGATTAATTCTAAATTTTTGAGAATGCCAAAGACGCTTGGGCCGATAAGAATTCCTGCTAAGACATATCCTAAGATAAGTGGTTGTTTTGCTACTTTGGCGAGGTTTGCGAGGATTGCTGCAAAAAGAATGATGATTCCGATGTCGAGAAGTATAGATTGTGTCATATTTCCTCTTTGAGGAGGATCTTTGTTAAAGGATTAATAAATGTTTGCTTGAGAATTTATTTGTTAGTATAACTTGCGGTGATTTTTCCCCCCTTGTTTTTTTTTTATTCTTTCTGTGAAGATTAGAGAAATGTTAATAGTTTATTCTTCTGTCATAAAATTTTAGATATAAATAATTTTTTTTATCGTGCTGTTTTTTTAAGTCTTGTGAGGTATCCTGCGAGCAAGTTTTTAAGTTTTTTAGAAGGGAGATCTACATATTCTACGACTGAAATTTTGTTGGCAGCGAAATCTGTAGTGAATTTTTCTGGGTATTTTTGAAACAATTTTTTTCCTGTTCTTTTAATGAGTGTTGTTCTAATTCTTCCCATAACTGTTGCGAAAGGGCTGTGTTATTTAAAGTTTGCGAAAACCTGAGTTGTAAAGTTAACGTCACTTAATTTGGTGCAAAAAAGCTATTCTGGCACCGACAACTTTATAGAAGATCATTGTATTACTGATGAAGTTCCTTGCGAAACTGCAGGTGTAAATTTTGGATTAGGGAAAAATAGATGGCTGGATTTGATTAGAAAATATTCACTAATCTTATAATAAAATCCAAGTTTTTTCTTTGGCGGAAAATTCTTATTTTCCTTTGTTTCCCAGTGACTGATAACAAAGCAGCACATTTCCGTTTTTAAATAACCTTGTGTTCAGAAGCTTGAGGTTAAGTTTGTTCTTAATGTCCTTGAATAACGGTTTTCCATTTCCCAAGATGAGAGGGTTCACAATCAACCTATATTCATCAATAAGACCGAGGTTTGTAAATTGTTGTACAATGGTGCCGCTGCCGAATATAGCGATGTCTTCTCCTTCTTGCTCTTTCATTTTGATGATTTCTTCGGGCTTTATTTCATGAAAGATGGTAACATTCTTCCAGAGCGGTCCATCTTTTACTTTTTTGAGCGTTTCTGAAAAAACTATTTTTGGAATAGCATTCATTATCCTAGCCACAATCGGCTCACTCTTGACCCCGCTCTGTGTGGGCCAGTAACTCGCCATCAACTCGTACGTCGTCCGACCGAAGATAAGTGTGCCTAATGATTTCAATTGTTCTATAGAATGCGCGCCCATCTCATCATCATAATTGTGCTCCATCATTTCACCGTTCGGTCTGGCAAAGAAGCCGTCAATTGATACCAGTTCAAAGACAATTAGTTTTCTCATATTTTTCTTTGTTGTCATATTGTTTGAATTATTTATAAAGCTTTTTGAATCCTTAAAGGCCTTTAGGTGTCGTTTACTTTACAGCTTACGAAAGCCTAATTCTTTCTTAGCACATGAATGTCTCGTAGTAATTTGCTTTCTGGATAGGCGTAGAAGAATTTTTTTTCTGGATCAAAGCCGTGTTCTTTGGCGAGGACTTCGAAATTAAGGAAGAGTGTTTTTCCTTCTTTTGTTTTAAATCTTGGTGTGATGAATATTAGTTTTTTCCCTTTTTTCAGGACTTGGCTTAATTGATTTAATACTTGTGCGTAAAGGTTGGTTAGATCTTCTATAAGTGTTATTGCTTCAAAAATGCTGGGGATTTTTCTGATGAATGGTCCGAGGTAGGGTTCTGTTGCGACTGCGTCTATGCTTTTAATAGGAACATAGAGGGTGAGTTTTCTCGCGTCAGAATAATGGAGTGTGTAATCCTCTTTTAGAGGATAATTTTGTTTTAGCCATTCTAGGTTTAGTTTTGCTTGTCTTATTGATTCTGGGTCTTTGTCTACGCCTCGTACCTTGCATCCTAGGAGTAAGGCTTCTTGTAAGATTGATCCGGATCCGCAGAATGGGTCTAAGAATAGAGAGTTTTCTTTTGCTTCGCTTAAGTTTATTAAAATTTTTGCTAATCTAAGAGAGATAACTTTCATGTGGTCGACTGCTGGTCTTTCTAAGTCTCTTCTTTTGAGTTCTTTAGGGTTTGAAACTGCGATTGTTATTCCGATGTGGGATCTGAATACGACAAAGTCTAGTGCGTCTTTTCTTTGGGAGAGCTGGCTTGGGCTGACTTCTTTTTTGTGTAATGCTTTTAAGTGCATTCCTTTGAAATAATCTTTGAGGTAATCTTCAAGAAAACTGTCTAAATCTGTTTCTAAGGCGGTGATAGAATAGGTGATTTTGTTTTTGCTTCCTTTGTAGAGTTCTTTTTCTTTTAGTGTGTATTCGATTCTGTCCAGTCTTCGTTCTGAAGAGAGAAGTTCTGCTATTTTTATTGTGCCTCCGAGTTCTTTAATTATTTTTTTTTCAAAAGTTGAAAGTTCTATGACAAGTGCTTCTTTCCCGTTGTCTATGGTTGTAAAAGGAATTTTTCTTGCTTCGAGGTAGCTTTCGATTTCTGCTTTTGAAAGCTCAGGATCTCTTCCTAAAACAAAGATGTATTTCATAAAGGTGCAAGAGGCCTATGTTTTAATAAAGGTGTGGTTTTTTTGTAAAGTTATGACTTATGAAATCGCTGCTGAGTTAGGATCTTCTAAAGGAAAGTTAGAGAGAACTGTTTCTGATCTTATTCTTGGAGAGGAAGCCTGTCTTTTGTGGTTGATAGTAGAGAAGGAGGGGGAGTTTGAGGCCTTGTCTTTAGCGGTGAATTATGGAAAGATAGGGAGTAGATTGTGGAGGGGGGAGGTGCTCGTGCAGGATCCTGTGGGGAAGTGTGGACCATATTTTTTGGATAGGGCGCGAAAATTGTTTGTCAGAGAAAACAAAAAGGGGGTTAGGTTTGATGAAATAATTAAAGTTCCTGCTGAAATTGAGAAATTTAAGAATGAGCAGTGTTATTATTTAATTGGAGATTCTAAAGAGATGGTGGATGAACTGATGAGGCAGGGATATTTGTTTAGGGGGTAAGATCGCGAGGATTGTTCAGAGTTTGGAAAGTGTTTGTCTTTTTTCATCGTTCAATCTTATTTCAATAGTCTTAGTTCCTTCTAGTATTTCGTTAAAAGGAGCTTCGTTAAGTTTCATTGAATGTTTCAGGCTCATCTTATTCTCGCCCCGAAGACAATCCAGATGAGTGTAAAAAGAATTAGGCACATGATGATCCAAAGTGTCAAGTACATAAGCGGAAAGAACCTGATCCATTTGAGGAGTTGTTTGAAGAGTTTTCTGTCGTCGTCGCTGAGTCGGAGGATTTGTTCTTTTTTCATTTAGAGTTCCTTGAAGACGAGTTGTCCTTGGAGTTTTTGTTCTACGTGTAGGCTTGCTTTTTTGTTCATCTTTCCTGTTGTGAGGAAGATGGTTGGTAACTTTTTGATTTGTCCTTCGCTGTGTGCTAAGGAGATGTCTGCTTCGTTGATTGCTTTTTTATCTTTGGCTTTGAGGTAGTAGGTTAGTTGTCCGAGTGCTGTGGGGATACGAACAAGAAAATCAAATTCTTTGTCTTTTTTGATCATTTCTTCTTTAAGAATTTCAATTTTATTATTTTCAAGGTAGTTAGAGATAGTTGAATAGAATTTTCCTTCTGGTTTTTTAGCTTTAATTTCAAGAGTTATTTCTTTATTTTCTAATTTTATTTCTTGAATAGGTTCTTTATGTTCTTGTTTTTTTAATTCTTGTAAGGTGGCTTGTTTTGGATTTTTGAGAAGTTCTTCTTTAAGATTTTTAAGGGTTTGTTCAAGTTCTGCTTTTTCTTGTTGAAGCTTTTGGTTTAAGAGTTCTTGCTGCAAAGAAGCTTGTTCTCTTTGTAATTGTTGAGCTTTCATTTCTTCTTGCTTAAATTCTTGTTTTGTTTCTTTGAATGTTTCAGTTTTTTGAACTGTGGTTGGTTCCGGTGTTTCGATATAAGCTTCAATTAAGGGTTTTGCTTCTTCATCAGTAAGAAGGTGTATTTTCCAGAAGAGTTCTGCTTCCGCAGCTAAACTTACTGTCAGAGGTATTGCGCAGTCTTTAAGATCGCGTAAGGCTACTCTTTGCCATGGTTCAAGTTCTATATCTCTTAATACTTTTTTTTCTTTGAGGAGTTCATATGCTTGTTTTTCTCTTCCTTTAAGAGAAGGAGAGATTTTTTCTTCCATCTGTGCTTCTTGGCCTTTGAGGTAGTAGATTTTTGATCCTCCTATTGATGCGTGAGTAAAAAGAACTTGTTTTCTTGAGGTGAGTTCTGAGAGGACTGCTGAAGCGAAGAGGATATTTGTATTCAGAGCCTTTGCTACTTGTACTGGTAAAGAAGGTCCATATAATTTAAGGTGGTTCAAGGCTATTTCTCGTTGGTCGGGCATAAGGATAATTTAAGTGTAATTGTTTTATAAGAATTATGGAACTGGAACGGTGGTGTGGAAGGTGAGAATAAATATTTTATAAAAATAATACTAAGGTCTTACCCAGCGAATTTCGTAAAATACACAATCTCCTTCTGAGTCTACAATTGCAAGTAATAATCGTTTCCGTGTGGAGTGTGCTACTCTGTTTTTTGCTGAGAATTCGAACCAGGTTAAGGTTTCTGATTCTGAGACGGGGAAGACGATCCATTTTGCGTGTTCTTCTCCTGGTTTGACACCTCGTTCGTAGACGCGGAAGTCTGCGCCGAATTTTAATGCTGTTTTGACGATGTATCCTCTTCTGCGTAAGTCTCTGAAGACTGCGTAGCGGATCATGAAGTTGGGTTCTATTTTCAAAGCTTTTTTTACGAAGGTGTCTTTGGGTATTTCTTTTCCTTTCAAGTCGATTATTTTTAATTTTCCGCGTTCGAGTAAGTAGAGTCCTTCGAGAAGGGAATAGTGGAATTTTTTTGAGTCTTGTGGTTCTCCGTAGCGTGTTTTGTCGTAGAGTTCGCGGGTCACATCGCTGTCGTCTGCGAGGATGAGTTCGCGGGTGAGCATTCCTTCGAAGCTTGGTCCTTTGAGAGTTGTTTCTTCTACTGGTTCTCCGAGTTTCTCTTCTACAATTTCTGTTGCTTTTTCGGTCATAATCTTTTTAGAAGTAAAAGTATTGATAAAGCTTTCCTCGAAGAAAAAAAGATCAGTTTATATTTCTTTAAGATCTGAACAAAGAGTATGGAACTGAAACGTTTCGAAGCGAAGATTTATGTGAATGGAATTAATCCGTATATTGATATTCCAAAGGTAGTGAGTGATTCTTTTGGAAAGCGTGGTCCTATTCCGGTGAAGGGTTTGTTGAATGAGGCGGAGTTTAAGGGAACATTGGTTCCAAAGGGAAGAGAACGATATTTGTTATATCTAAATAATGAGTTGCGGAAGAAAGCAAAGGTGGGTGTGGGTGATCTTGTTTCTGTGCATTTAGAGCTGGATACTTCAGAGCGGGTGTTGCGTCTTGTTCCTGAGTTAAAGAAGGCCTTGGAAAAAGAGAGAAAGGCGAGGGTTGCGTTTGATAATCTTTCTGCTTCGAAACAAAGGGAGATTCTTGCGTACTTGAATTATTTGAAA
Organism: archaeon; assembly: GCA_023245385.1. Taxonomy (GTDB): domain Archaea; phylum Nanobdellota; class Nanobdellia; order SCGC-AAA011-G17; family GW2011-AR18; genus JAHFKM01. The sequence continues at coordinate 431 of JAHFKM010000005.1, read as the reverse complement.
AGTTCTGAGGCGATAAAGAGGAATGTGGAGAAGGTAATTAAATTTCTTATGAGGCATGAGCGTTTGGAGAGAAAGGGGAAGCGGTCTTAGTTATGGGAGAAATTTTTTATAAAAGCGAAAGGGTTTGTTTTATATGTTTTTTTGTTCATAGAAAGGTTTATGGGTCTTGAAGAAGTATTAGCAAGTGTTGGTTTTTCTAGTGGGGATGCTGTTTTTTTAGCTGGGCATTCGGGGTTTCATCATAAAGGAAAAAGCGAGGAAGAATTAGAAGGATTAATTTTAAAGATTGCGAAAGTGTATGACACTGACGCTGAACGAGTCAAAAAAGCAATACTCCACTTCCCACAATTCGCAGGTTATGATCATGAGCGAGTGGTAAGGCAAGCTACAGAAACGTACCATGATGAGGACAAAGTCAAAAAAGCAATACT
>JAHFKM010000052.1 GCA_023245385.1 archaeon | reverse complement strand
ATTCGAACTCCACCACTCTACTACTTTATCCCCCCACGAACGCTTCTTCGGTGTCTGCTGATTCTGATTTCTTCTTTCACTTAAATTCGGTGTCTGCTGATTATTTTCTTTTTTACTTCCTTTCTTAAACGATTTCAAACCAGCCCCCGCAAGCACTAAACAAACAAGAATAAAAATTCCCAAACCCCAAGACCCAAAATTATTAAACAAATAATACCCAGCAAGGATAACAAGCAAGATTATTCCCAAACCACCAGTCCCATACACCGGTTCTACAGTACGCCACTCACCCGCACCATTTCCACCAGCATGCGCAAGCAAGGCACGAATACCAATCACCATCAGCAAACCAACTAAACTCACTTCCATCAAAGAAATAAACGCTTCAGCCCAGGTCACATCCCCAAAAACGAAATAACCCATCCCAGGAATCCACGTAGGATACAATAAATAAAAAAAAAGAAAAATCGCAGCAACAATCAAGATAAACCAAATTCTCGTACTCTCCATTCCCTTCCCATCTTTCTTTCCCACCTGAAAAGTAAAAAACGTAAACACACCAGCAAGAACTAATAGAACTAAGGCAAAAGGACCAATACTCACCAAAGAAAACCCAGCCTGCCGTTCCCACAAAGCCAAACTTAAAGAAAGCGCAAGACTTAACGAAACCTGTAAAATAGTAACAGACCTATTCTCCCCCCACTTTTTCTCCAAAACCAAACGCGTCACAGCACCAAAAATTAAAAAAAATAACAAAAAATCAATCCACCCACTAAACAATGTATACACATTATACAAACTCTCATGAGCAGGACTTATCACCTGCGCAAAAACACTTGGAATAAACAAGAACAGAATGGTCATACTAACTAAAACACTCTTTTTTCTCAACATCACTCTCCATTCCACAAAATACTTATATAAACCTTTCCGTATACACCTCCTTATGCACGCTCTAAAAGCAAAAATCAAAGACGCAGAAAAAATCAGGAAAGAACTTCTCACCCTTGGAATTTTAGCGCACGGATATAAAATAAAAAAAGACAAAACTTCTCTTTATTTTCCCCTAAGTTCTGTTCCTGAAAATTATCCCACCTTAGAATTAGATTTTGAAAAAACAAACACAGAACATTCCTTTAAAAAAACCTTACAAAACTCTTTACCCGCTGAAGATCTTGAAAAAATAAAAACAGCTATGGATATTGTAGGTTCCATCGCAATTTTAGAAATAGATCCTACCCTTCACAAACATGCTCTACTCATCGCTGAAACACTTCTTAAAACCAACAAAACAATTAAAACTGTCGTCAGAAAACAAGGAGAACATAGTGGAATTTTCAGAACACAAGACTATGAATATCTCGCTGGAGAACAAACATTCGAAACTATCCACAGAGAAAACAAAGTTCAATTCTTCCTTGATATCCGCAAAACCTATTTTTCACCACGACTAAGCACTGAACGATTACGCATTAGCAAACTTATCAAAAAAGGAGAAAAAGTTTTAGTTTTATTTTCTGGAATCGGAGCTTATCCTCTTGTTTTTTCCAAAAACAGTCCAGCCAAAGAAATTTACGGTGTCGAGCTCAACCCTGACGCATGCCTCTACGCAGAAAAAAATATTTTATTAAATAAAACTCATAATGTTTTTCTCTATTGTGGAGACGCACGAGAAGTTTCCTCACACCTTGAAAAAACATTTGACAGGATTTTACTTCCTCTTCCTCATGGAGCAGAAAACTTCCTCCCTCTCCTTCCTTCCCTTAGTAAAAAAGGAACAGTTATTCACCTTTACTCTGTTTCCAAAGAGGAAGACTTTTCTTCTGTTCGTTCTAAACTTATTAGCTTCTTTCCTCAGGCTAAAGTTCAAACCCTTATAAAATGTGGAATGATTAAAGTAAGAACTTTTAGAATTTGCATAGACTTTACACTATAAACAGCTCTGTAGAAAGTAAGTATTTTGATAAATTAAAGAAGTGTTAGATTTTCGGTTATAAAATCTGTTTTCTTTCTAAAATTTCTTTTTTTAAAATTCTGATCCTTACTCCTCCCTCACAAAAATCTAACTTTCTCCTTAGCCATTATAAACGAAAGGTTTAAATATAAACATTACTACCTAAAAGTAATAAAAATAATGGATTAAACAATGGCACTCAAACACTTACTCGGCTTCCTAGGATTCGCAGGAAGTATAGTAATCGCTTACCACGAAGGACACAGCACAGAAACTAAATTTCCTATCGACGAAAACTTATCCTGGCAAGGAATCATTCACCCACTCAAACCCTACGAAACAAGCGCAGGAGGATTCAGCGTAAGATACGACGATCTCGGTTCCTTCGGTATAAGAGGACCAAACCTCTATTCTTCCAAACCAAATGGAAAAAAATTCATTTGTCCACTCAAACAAGATCCTCTTGGAAAACCCATTTTTGAACCTTGCTATGATCCAGATAATAAAAAAGATCTCGCTCGTTATGTCACAGGAGAAGCACCAGCAATCACTCCTCAAAAAAAAGAACCTACAGAAATAAACAGAGCTTTAAAAGCAATCGAAGAATATCGCAAGAACACTCAATAAAAAACTCTAATATTTATGCGCAATGATGATGTGAACACCCGCGGATCCCGCAACGGAAATGACGGATGGAAGTAGCTTCTGAGCGCAACCACTTTCAAAAACCATTCAAGAAAAAATAATAAGAACACAAGACTATGAAATTCCCCTTTTCAAGAACACAAGCAAAAGAAACAGGACTAGACCTCGATCTGTTACCACGAGAACTCAAACTCCTTCTCACCACCGGTAACTCTTTTCTGGCAAATACACTTGCTGATTCACTTGAACAAGCAAGAACGTACGCCACTCCTTCCGGATTTGTTGCATCACTCCCCCTTCTCATCGCAGGAAAAGTAACAGCTGGCAAGAAAAACTATATTAGGGAAAATTGGTTTACTGCACTTTCTGAACAAAATACTGGAATGGATCTTACTGGCGCTTTTACAAAAGCAGGAAAACCACTCATTCTTCTCATTCACGGCGGAGGAATACTCACTCCCGAAAGAATTCGACAAGCACATCGCGAAGGATTAACCCCCCACTATACTGCGAAAATCAAACAAGAAGAATGGAAAAATCTTTTAAAAGGAACACTTCCAAACGGAGAAAACTTTCAGATTTACACATTAGAAGACGTACGCAAAGCAAATATTCCTAATCCCTTTGGAAGATATGCCGTTGCTCTTGATCTTGAAACAGCACAATCAACTTACTCCGGATCACAAAACGAAAAACAATTCCTAAACAACCCACTCACACAAGCAAGAGCAGGAACCCTTCAATACTTCGCTGACTATTTCAACAAAGCAGCTTTTCGCGGAACTCTTGGTAATTATCACCGACTTGTAGGACCAGATCCTCAGCAGCCTCAGGGTCGTGTGCTGTTCGTCTACGACTTTATTACTGGCTTTCTCGGCCTCAATATTCTAGATTATAATGGCCGTTTCGTTGGGGTAGCGCCGGAGGCGCGTGCGCAAAAAATCGGAGGACTTTCTCTCACTCCAGAACAAAACTTAGAAGGAAGACTCACCCTAGAACAACAAGAAGGAGGATTAAGTACAGCATAAAATAAAATGACAGAACAAAAACAACTCACAGAAAAAGAAACACTTGATTACATCACTCAAACACTTAAAGATAAAATAAACCAAGCTAACCAAGATCCAAGATTTACAAATTCACAAGATCCAACAGGTCTTCCATTTAGACAATCCAAAAAATGGCCTTTAAGATTTATGGAAATACCCCTAACTGTTTGGGAATTCTTTTACGAAAAAGGAAACACAAAATTTAGTGGTTCCAGCTTTCTCTACTTTTTCCCATACCCTCAAAAACTTCCAGATGTTTGCTACGCTGAAGATAAAAAAAGATGGCAAGAAATCGGTCTCGATCTTTCACGACCCGTTTTCGAAGCACTCGCGATCCCTCACTCAGTAGTTAGCAATCACTACGAAGAACCCTTACAAGAAATCTTCAGACAAATAGAAACTGTTGCTGAATCAAGAAAAAAATAATCCTAAAAACCAAAATTCTTTCCAAAACTATTCAAACAATCTAAAAAAAATTATAATCCCAACTCTCTCACAGCAACACCCTTCGCCTTCACCGCAATAGGAGCTTCACCACCATGCCACGTAAACCTCGGACGCACCTGAATAGAATACATCTTCTCAGAATTATCATCCAAAATCACCGCAGACCCACGCGCAGTAGGTAAAGCATTCAAAAACTTCTGAATATCACCAGACACATATGACTGCATCATCGCATTCAAAGCCTCAACATCTCTCCTCGCAGTAATACGATGACACATAATAATATCAGTCTGCGTCAACACATCAGTATGCATCTGCCCTGGCTGCTGCGTGGCCATCACCAAACACACACCAGGCTGACGACCCTCTCTTAGAATTGTTACTAAAGCATCTGTCGCCAATGTTTTTTTATCACCAATAAATTCATGCGCTTCATCTAAAAGAACCCACACAATCGGCATCTCCTCCTTATCCAGCTCTACACTTGATCTAAAATAACTATGACCTAACTCCACATCTTTTAACTCTTCTAACTTTCTCGCAGTCATCCTCTCACTCATCAACTTTTTACACAAAATCCCAACAACCAAGGTTTTAATCATCCACTCACTATACACAGAAACATCAAGAATACTTATCTTTCCATTATCAACAATCTCTTTTAACGGCGTCCCCTCTTTACTAAAAACCCCCCACGCCTTCGCAGCTAACAACCTATTCTCAGCAGCATTCTTTAGCTCTTCAGAAGCACGCTTATCCTCTCTAAGAAGAACAATCATCTCCTCAATATCAAAAACATCCCCAAACCTTTCTTTCGCTTTCTCAACAGTTCTCTCAATCAACACACCAAAAGGATCCAACAAAGAAACGCCAAACACACTTGCCCAATCCTCAGAAGAAACCTCACTCGGTCTTATTGTAAAAGGAAAATCAGTAGGAATTCCTTTTTGTTTATACTCCTCATATCTCCCAGCAGGAGTATAAATTTTCACATCTAACCCTTTCTTCGGCAAATCCCAAGACTCCAACAAATCTTCATCCTTCTCATTCTTAAACTTCATCGTCCAAAAAATACCCATCGTATCAATAATTAATATAGATAATCTCCTTTTAATTTCCTCAGGAAGACCAATCATCTCCTCAGCAATAACACCAAGTGAAAAACTTTTCCCAGTTCCACGCTTGCCCGCAATTAAAATAACATGCGCCCTCGCAACATCTAAATATATTTTATTAGATAAAGAAGTCACAGCACCCATCTTCACATACAACTTTCCAAGAAAAATCGTTCCAACTAACCCCAATTCTTTCCTATCAGCTTCACTCCGCCCAATCACCACCTCATACATATCATCTAAACAAACATTTATTAAGCATATAAAACTTTTGAAAAACATGCACCTCACAAAAAAATATTTAATTATTATTGTCCTACTCATTGGAATACTCGGACTCGGTTACTTCTACATCCAAGACCATCCTACAAAAATTATAAAACAAGGAGACACAGTCAGCGTCGACTATGTCGGAACACTAGAAAATGGAGAAATTTTCGATACAAACATTCTAGAAGAAGCAAAAAAAACAAAATTTTACGATGAAAAAAGAAGTTACACCCCCCTTACTTTTAAAATAGGAAATCATGAAGTTGTCACAGGATTTGAAGAAGCAGTTCTCGGAATGAAAAAAGGACAAAGCAAAGAAGTTACCCTCCCTCCAGAAAAAGCTTATGGATCAGTAAACCCTACACTCCTTTTAAAAAACTTTCAACGAGAAACAACAGTTCCAAGACACCAAATCCTGAGCAAAACCACCTTTAAACAAATCCTCAAAAAAGAAGCACAATAA
>JAHFKM010000051.1 GCA_023245385.1 archaeon | reverse complement strand
CACGTTGCGCTTCAGGAATAGAATCTGCATAAAATTCTTCGCCAAGTAATGAATCTATTAATTGTATGTGAGCGTGTGGTGGCATTTTTTCAAAGACTCCTTAACGAAAAGTAAGGTACAACAATTTAATAAATCTTTCCAAAATTTTACTATTCAAAAGAAACAAAAACTATTCAATAAACTTTATAAAACACCAGTTCATCTAAAAAAGTAATCCGTCAACACTACTCCCAGAGAAAAGGGTAGGAGGATACCAAGTGGAAAAAGAACAAATCCTACACGTCTTAAGTGAACTCAGAGAAAAATCTCCAAAAAGAACATTCACTCAAAGTTTTGATCTTATTTTCAATCTTCAAGGATTGGATTTAAAGAAGCCGGAACAAAAAGTAGATTTCTATCTTAATTTGCCTCATAAGCGAGGGAAAAAAATAACAAGCTGTGCGTTTGTAGACGCGACTTTGGAAAAAACAGCGCGGGGAGTTTTTGATCGGCTTATTATCAAAGAAGAATTTTCAAAATGGAATGGGAAAAAGAAAGAACAAAAAAAGCTTGCGGAACAATGCACCTTTTTTGTCGCGCAAACAGATTTAATGACACAGGTAGCGGCGACTTTTGGTAAAGTGTTGGGGCCAAAAGGAAAAATGCCAAATCCGAAAGCAGGGTGTGTCATTTCAACAACAACGCCTCTCCAACCATTAATCACAAGACTTAGCACTCTTGTGAGAGTACAAACCAAAAATGATCTTAGTGTAAAAGTTCTTATTGGTATAGAAACTCTTAAAGATGAAGAACTCGCAGATAATATTCTCGCTGTTTACAACACCCTTTTAAGTAAATTACCTCAGGAAAAGAATAACATAAAAAATACTCTCCTCAAACTTACGATGGGACCAGCTTTCAAATTAGATACAAGCACGAAGAAAACAGAAGAAAAGAAGAGAAAATGAAAAAACAAGCTCATATCGCAGCATGGAAGAAAAAGCAAGTAGCTGAACTTCTCCAGCTTCTCCAGCAGTATAAAGTTATCGGCGTCGCAGATATGACGAACATGCCTTCTCCACAATTACAAAAACTCCGTTCGACGCTTAAAGATGTAAAGATTATCATGACTAAGGCAAGGCTTATCAACATCGCCTTTGATATGATTCAGGAAAAAATAGAGGGTATTAGAGAACTTAAAGAGCATCTTAAGGGAATGCCTGCATTACTTCTTACGAATAATAGTCCTTTCAAACTTGCTAAAACTCTCAATAAGAGTAAAAGTTCAGCTCCTGCAAAAACAGGACAAACTGCGCCGAACGATATTCTTGTTTCAGCGGGACCTACACCTTTCGCGCCAGGACCTATTATTGGAGAACTTGGCGCTCTAGGAATCAAAGCGGGTATTGTAGACGGAAAAGTGGCTATCAAAGAAGATAAAGTTGTCGTTAAAGAAGGAGAAACAATCTCTGGACCAATGGCGGCGATGCTTACACGTCTTAGCATAGAACCTATGGAGATTGGAATTAATTTACTTGCAACACTTGAGAATGGAACAATTTTCACAAAGACAGTTCTCTCAGTGGATGAAACAATTTATATTAATAATATAAAACAAGCAGCGGTGCATGCGTTCAACATAGCGTTTGTGATATCTTATCCAACAAAAGAAACGATAAAATTCCTCTTAGAAAAAGCTTTCAGAGACGCGGAAGCACTCGCAACATCGAGAAAGATTTTAACTTCTCACAGCGCAAAGAAAATGGTTTCTCAAGCTGAAGTAGAAGCGAAGTTTTTAACAAAAAAAATGCATGGGTATGATCCTGAGTATTTGAAATCAAGTAGGGAGGGTCCCTGAAACTTCCAAAATAATTGTTTCTGAAAAAAATATTCAGGAGGCATTGCTTACAGAAGCGAGTTCAAAGGGAAAAAAAGAACATGGAGAAGAAGTAAAAAGAGTTGTAGAAGAAATTAAAGAAGAGCTTCATCTTCAGGAAGCGTTACGAACAAAAGAATTAAAAACTTCTGCTCAACCTGTGATTCCCCGACTAGACCCGAATCAAAAATTTAAAGAGGAAGAACGAATCGCCCAGGAGGTCTTGAAAAAACTTCAGGATAAGAAAATAAATAAACCACGATGGGCATTATAAGGGGTTGAGCTACTAATAAAATGAATGGAGGAAAAAAACAATGGAATATGTATATGCATCCATGCTTTTGCATGTAGCCGGAAAAGAAATAAATGAGGCGAACGTAAAAAAAGTCTTAGAAGCAGCAGGTGTAAAGGTAGAGGAAGCGCGAGTTAAAGCTCTTGTTTCAGCACTTGATGGTGTGGATATTAAAGCAGCAATTGCGGAAGCAACAATGCCGATTATGGCAGCGCCTGTCGTAGCACCAGCAGCAAGTGGTGGTCATACACCTAAAGCAGAGAAAAAAGAAGAAGAAAAGAAATCTGCAGAAGAAGCGTCAGCAGGGCTTGCTGGATTATTCGGTTAGGAAACTAACCACTTTTTTTATTTTTTTCTTCCGAGAGATTTCTGGAATTCTTGAAGAGAAGTATTTAAAGTTCAAAACCAATTTTATCTTTAAGTGGAGAGTTATTAGTGCAAATAATAATGTTTTTAATGAGATTCTTATTAGGTGATTAAAATCGTTTGTAAAAGAGTTCTAAAAGAATATTTTTAAAATCAAAGTGGATAATTATTTCAGCTTCTTTAAATCTTTTATCATATTTTCAATAATTTCGAAGCCAGATTGCCAGAATTTTTCAGAGCAAATATCTATGCCTATTTCTTCCAAAACTTTTTGTGGTCGTTGGCTTCCACCGTACGCTAAGACTTTCAAATAGTGGGGGATAAAACTTTCTCCTTCTTCTTTATACCTTTCATATAATGCTAAGACTAAAAGGTTTCCAAAAGAATAGCCGTAGCAGTAAAAGGGATGTTCATAAAAATGTGGAACATAAGTCCATTCCCATTCAAATTCTTGGGGAACTTTAATTGAGCCGAATTGTTCGCATAATTGTTTGTAATATTCTTTCTTTAAAGTATCGACGCCGGCTCCATCAGCGATCATTTTATGTGCGGTTTCTTCGAAAATTGTGAAGTAGCCTTGTCTCCCGATAGACGCGTACACATCATCCAGCTTCTGAATTAACATTCCTTTTTTCACTTCAGAATTTTTTTCTGTTTCCATTAACTTATCAAACAACATCATCTCGCTAAAGATCGAAGCAGTTTCAGCTAAAGGAATTGATGGGTGAAAATTTAGAATAGAATTTTTAGCGGCGAGCTGATAATGAACTGCGTGTCCTAATTCATGTGCGAGTGTGAATACATTTCTTATCGTTCCATCATAGTTTATTAACACATACGGAACAATTTTTGGGGTTATTGAATGACAATACGCGCCTGAGACTTTTCCTTTCCTGATTTCAATATCAATATGATTTTGTTTGACCAGGTTTTCTGCAAGATCAGCCATTTTAGGAGAGAATTTTTTAAAATTGTTCAAAACGATCTTTACTGCTTCTTCGTAAGAATATTTTTTCTCTTTACTTTCATAAGGAGCGTAAATATGATATCTTGATTTGTCTTTAACGTTGCATGCTTTAAATTTTAAATCAAAATATTTTTGGAAAAAGGGTGTATTCTTTCTAATTGTTTTTAATAAAGTGTTATAAGAAGCTTCGGGAATATCATTCGAAATGTTTCGTGCGGCGACTGGACTTTTATATTTTCTTAAAATAATATTCTCATTTTTCCAATCAGTAACTAAAGAACAATAGAGTTCTCCTAAAACCTGTCCGTTATTCCCAAAGACTCTAAGCAATTCTTTATACATTGCGGCTCTTATTTTTGAATCGGGGTTACGTGCGTAAGCTCGAATTTCTTCTTGGGTCATTATTTTTTTCTTTCCATCGAGTTCTAGTGTGAACATAAAAGAAGAGGTGAGCATATTATAAACTTTCACAAGAGCGCTTGCTCCGGAGATATCTTTCAGATTAACAATTTGTTCTTCACTTTCTTTTAACGAATAAGGTTTTGTTTCTCTGATTCTTGTTAACAAATAAGTGTGCTCTGAAGCTGCCTTAATCAACTCCTGTGCTTTGTCCTCTTCCAGTCCCTTAAACCATAGATTAAAAAATAATGTTCTGTTTGAAAGACTGGCGAAAAGGTCTTCGATTTTTGATCTGAACGCTCTCGCTTCAGAATTTCCAGTATCTTCAGAGAATCGCATGTAAGCGTAAGCACCGAGACAACTCGAGAGTTCATCAATTCTTTCTTTAGTTTTAAGAACTTCTAAAAGATCTTTCCCTGAAAAAGAATCCAACTTGGGTCTTACTGTTTCTAAAGAGCGTACTTCTTTTTCCAAACGTTCAAGAAACAAAGCATATTCTTTACTATCAAGCTTTGGAACAAGCTCAGTAAGATCCCACCTTTTTTGCATGGATCTGAGAAACTGAAGGGGTATATAAGATTTTATTTTTTTAAGAATATCTTTAGAAAAATAAATTAACTACCAAAAGCTTTAAATTCAGAATAAAAATCATGTCTGTAAAGAATGATAAAAGAAATGGCTTCTCAATTTGAAGAATACAAAAAAGTTCAGAATAGGATTTTAGAATTACGCTCAAAATCTCAGGAAATTTCAAAAAAAAAGGAATACTGGTTTGAGAAAAAAGAAGCGTTAAAAAAAGAGATCATAGATCTCATTTCTCAAATTAAAGACCTTAAACTTGAAATGGATAAAAAATCAGCAGAGGTTGGAGAATTAAAGTCTAATAGGAGAAAGTACAATTCTGAAGTAAAAATTCTTATTAGAAGAATAAAAAAAATTAATAGTGAAAAAGAAAAAGCGTTCAAAGATTATCACCTGAAAATTGAACCTTCTAAGATTCTTGAGAGAATTAACCAGCTTGAAAAAAAGGTAGAGATAGAGACTTCTTTTGAGAAAGAAAAGAAACTTATGGAAGAGATTAAAAAATTAAAAAAAGTTTATGAAGAATCTGCTGAAGCTTTCAAAGTTGTCGAAGAGACAAGAAATCTTGATAAAGAGATAAAAAATTCAAGGAAAAAAGCAGATGAATTTCATCAGCAGATCCAGCAAATAACCAAAGATAATAACTATGCTAGGTTTCTCCAGCTTTCTAAGCAAATTACTGCGTTAAAAAAAACACAGGAGGAAGCTTTCCAAATTTTTATTGAACAAAAAAATGAACATCTTAAAATCAATCAGGAACTTAAAGTTCAACTTGAAGAGATGGGAAAGCTTAAGGTATTATTTGAGAAAGATAAGGAACTTATGAAGTTAGAACAGGAGGATAGAAGGAAGGATGTGATGAAACACAAAGCGGCTGATGTTGAGGAAAAAATAAAAAAGAAAAAGAAACTTACGACTGAGGATATTCTCGCTTTCCAGAGCCGCGACGAGTAAAAAAGCTTTTTTTATAAAAGAATTTAAGATCATCATATAAAGGAACAGCGTTAATCTTGTATATTTTTATTACAATAATCCAGACAAGAGCGACATATACTCCTGAGACAAATTTCCAAAAGGTTAAGTGTACAAGATCAAACCATTTATCTCCAAATTTTAAAGAGATAAAAATCAAGAGAATAATTCTAAAGATATTCATGAGAAAAAAGAGAAAATAACAACTTAGAAGTGCTTTGATTTTCTTTTTTACATTTACATCTTTTAATGATACAATAAGTACCCAGAACAGCCAGTATGCTGCAGAAGCGATGCAGGCTTCGAGAAATACAAAACTTCTTCCTCCAAGGGTTAAAGCATCTTTTGTTAGGAGGGGGTGATAAGAGAGAAGTAAGAAGTAACAGACGTAAATTGTTATGGGGAAGAATAAAAAATAAAAAACACTGAAGGGGATAAAACATAAAAGCAAACGGAAAATAAAGTTTATTTCTTCACGCATCTGCTTTTCTTTACACCTGAGATTATAATCTTTTCGTTAGGTTTATAATAAAAAGAAAAACAAGAAAGAGAATGATTGTTGAATTTATTTCCACACTTGCTCTTAGTTTCATTCAAAAAATAGGATATTTTGGTATTTTTATTATGATGGCTCTTGAGAGTACAGTAGTTCCGCTT
>JAHFKM010000004.1:20488-25659 GCA_023245385.1 archaeon | reverse complement strand
TATGTTCTTCCAAATTTAAAAGATATAACCACAGGAAAGTATATCACCCTAGAATTAGATTCCACCCTGTGGCTGAGATACGCGAGAGAAATTATAAAAAGCGGACATTTGTTCACTATTGACCCTTTACGCTACGCTCCCTTAGGCGCAGATATTAGTAATCTCGCAACATTCACCTCCACTTTTGTCGCATACCTGTATAAATTCTTGCATATTTTTAATTCAAGCATGACCATTGAATACGCAGATAATCTCTATCCAATTGTTGCGACAATGATTATGACATTTTTTATGTTTTTACTCATACGAAGATTATTTGAATGGAAAACCGCACTAGTCTCTTGCTTGTTAATTAATGTAAGTCCCGCATTTCTCTTTAGAAGCATGGGCGGTTCTTCAGATCATGACATTTTAGGAATGATGTTTATCATGATTGCTTTTTATTTCTATGTACGCGCGTGGCAATCAGAAAAACTAAGCTCTAACCTTCTCTTTGGCATTCTTGGAGGAGGGATGAACGCTCTTGGCGCGATAAGCGCAGGCTCTTACACCTTCGTCCTGATGGTCATCGGCACGTTTTGTCTAATTGAAATCGCTTTAAACAAATTCGAGAAAAAAGACTTCTTCACCTTAACCTCTTTTGTTCTGAGCTTTACACTCGCTTATAAATTATTTAACATCCACCTCTCAATCAGCCCCCTATTCACCTCTATTACCACCGGCGCAGCATATCTCGCCTTCGCTGTAGGTACTGTTAATTTTTTTGTATTCAAAATAAAAATCGGACAAAAATATGTAGAAAGATATAAAGAAAAAATTCCTGAAGGAATCTTAAGCATTATCCTAGGAATTGTTGGTGGCGCTCTTTTCGCTTTAATTTTTTTCGGACCAAGCTTTTTTGTAGGAAAATTTAATGATCTTTATAGCGTCGTGTTTAAAGCTTTCTCCTACTCACGCTGGGCTTTAACTGTCGCGGAAAACAAAACACCCTTTGTCGCAGATTGGTTCAGCCAAATGGGAAAAGGATATGTTCTCTTCTTTATTACCGGCTCTGTCTTACTCTTTTATGATGCTGTGAAAGTTTTCAAAAAAAGCCTATATCTTACTGGAGTCTACACATTTTTTATTTTTGGATATATCTTTTCAAGGTACGACTCCAACTCAGTACTTAACGGAAGTACCTTAATTTCAAAAATCTTATTCTACTCCGCAATTCTTATTTTTATCGGAGTCTTAGGATACAGCTATTTTAGCGCTTTCAAAAGAAAAGATCCTGAATTTGAAAAAGTAAAAGAAATAAATAAAAGATACGCATTTGTCCTCTCCTGGTTTGTCGTCATGATCCTCGCCGCAGCTTCCGCGATAAGACTGCTCTTTGATTTTACACCTATCACCACAATTATCGCAGCTTTCCTGATCGTTTCTATCTTTGATTTTTTTTATGACCTGAAAAACATATACATCAAAGGCATTGGAATTCTCATCTTAACCTTAATCTTATTCAGTCCTTTTGCACTAGCGAAGGGAATCATCAAAGAATATTATGATTCATCAATAGCTCAATCCAAAGGTTCAGGACCTGGATATAACACCCAATGGCAACAGGCTGGCGCGTGGGTACGCCAAAACACACCAAAAAACGCAGTGTTCGCACACTGGTGGGACTATGGATACTGGGTACAGGAAGGATTTGAGAGAGCAACAATAACTGATGGTGGGAACTTTTTCGGATGGTGGAACTATTTAATGGGCAGAAACGTCCTGACAGGCCAATCAGATGAAGAAGCCCTGAAGTTTTTATTTGCACATAAAGCAACACATGTCCTCATGATAAGCGACGAGATCGGAAAATATCCCGCATACTCTTCCATAGGTTCAGATAAAAATTATGATCGCTACTCCTGGATAAACACCTTAATACTTAATAAACAAAATTCTGTTGAAAAAAAATCTGACCTAGAATTAATCTATCAAGGCGCTACAGCCTTAGATGAGGATCTTGTCTTAAATGGAAAAGTCTACCCAGCAAATCAAGCTGGAATCGCAGCAGTTCTTCTGACTGTAAAAAAAGATAGTGGAGAACTCAGTCAACCAAAAGCAGCTTTAGTCTATCAAAACCAGCGTCTCGATCTCTCAATACGATGTGTCTATGTAAATGGCAAGAAAATAGAGTTTGAAAACTATGAATTAGATGCATGTTTCAGAATTATTCCCTCCATTAATAGTCCTACAGAGATTGATCCTCTTGCCGCCGGATTATGGATGTCTAAAAGAGTCTACCATTCAAGATTCGGACAATGGTATTTGTTAGATAAAAATTCAAACTATTTTAAAAAAGTCTATGATGACTCAGATCGCGTCCCCCTCTCTATTTATCAAGGAAGAATGATAGGCCCTACTAGGATATGGGAAATACATTATCCTGAGAACTTAACCTTAAGCGCTGAGGAAAAAGAATATTTTTTAAGAACAAGCTACCCTGATAAAGACTTGTTGAAACCACGATAAGCTTAAAAGTTTTAGTTTTATTAAAGTTTAATGGAAAAATTTACAAAAAAACTTCTCGTGTTTTTTTTGATACTCATTTTATGCAAAATAATCTTATCTTTCTTTATTCACGCTCCGTCTGTTTTTTCAGATGAATATGTGTACAGTAAGCTCGCGAGAAGTATCTGGATAAATCACGATTTTTCCGTGCATAATATCGCAATTAATCAACAACTTCCCCTTTATCCTTTCCTTTTATCCTGGCTGTATCTCTTTCAAAAAATACCTATAATTTATTTTTCCATAAAAGTTCTGAACACAGTACTTCTCTCTTCTCTCGTTTTTCCCGTATTTTTTTTAGCCAAAGAATTTGTAGAAGAAAAAAACGCTTTTTTCGCAGCAATCTTAATAAGTTTTCTTCCCGTAGTGTTTGTAACTTCCTTCTATATTATGGCTGAGAATCTGTTTTACCTCTTAGCATTCTGGTGGGTTTTTCTCCTGTATAAAAGTTTTAAAGAAAGAAATAAAAAATATTTTATCCTATCAGGATTTTTGCTGGGCTTATCTTTTTTAACAAAATTTAATGGCCTTGTACTTGTTCCTGTCTGTCTTTTTGTTTATCTCCTCTACAAAGAAAATAATTTAAAAAACATAACAATCTATTACACTGTTGCTTTACTCACCGTTCTCCCTTGGCTGATAAGAAACGGCTTGATCTTTGGATTTAATCTCGGTGGCCTTGTAGGACAATATGGAACTAGCGCTGGAAAATTACAAGTCAATCTGACACAGTTGTTGCTTCCTTTTTTTAACTGGCTTTTATTATACAGCGTCTATCTTTTACTCGCTTCCGGAATCTTGTTTGGTGTATGCGCGCTTCTTTCAATGAAAATAGACGATAAAGAATTAAAATTATTAACAACAATCATTCTCACCACGACAGCTTTTTTTGTGATTTCAGCCGCAAACCAATCAAGCTCATTCAGGATTTTCTTTGAATCACCCTTTTCTTTTTTTACACAAAGACCCATAGGAAGATATGTCGAAGCTATTCTCCCTTCTTTAGTCTTATTAGGATTTATTTCCTGTGAAAAACTAAAAATACAAACTCTAAGCAAAAAATGTATCACCTTTTTGAGCTTCTTCTTTTTAGCTGCTTCCCAATTAACAATCGCTCCCCTGTTCCCATTCAATAATAGCTCCTTAAGCTTTTTTGGAGCAATAAAATATATTTCTGATATTCTTTTTACAGGTTCTTTCGTCGACACGAAGATTGTGTATGGATCATTTTTTGTTTTAGCAGCGTTCCTCTCCCTTCTCCCATGGATCTTTCTAAAAAAAAATAACTGGAAAAAACTAATCTTATGCTTTTTTCTTCTCTCCTCTCTTCTTGCATGTGCTGTGACCTATCAGAACGGCAAGATCTGGTATCATTCTGAACAAATGCAACTAGGTCTAGAAATAGAAAAGCTGGAAGGAAAAATAGTACTCTTTGATGAAAGGGATTGTAAAGAAAAATTATACAAAGAAGAAAAAGAAGGAATCTGTGAACTATCCAAAAAAGCAACAATCACTGGATTCTGGGTGAATAAAGAAATAAAAATTGGTGATGTATACACAGAAAAAGCTGATCTTATTATAAGTAAACATCGACTAAATATGAAAACGGTTAAGGATATAAATGATGAAATTTTCGTGTATCAATCATGAAAATAATTATTACCATTCCCGCATATAACGAAGAGAAAACACTTGGAAAAGTTCTTGAAGATATTAAAAAAGTAACGAATGAAAAAAAAATAAAAATTCAACTCCTCGTAGTAAATGATGGCTCCCGAGACAGAACCGCTAAAGTAGCTGAAGCTGCCGGCGCTTTAGTACGATCTCATCCGTTTAACATGGGTCTCGCTGAAACATTTAGAACAGAAATGCGAACCTGTCTCGATTTGAAAGCAGATATAATTGTACATACCGACGCTGACGGACAATATCTCGCTGAAGACATCCCAAAACTGTTAGAACCAATCATAAAAGGCGAAGCAGACATGGTCTTAGGCTCCCGTTTCAAAGGAAAAATCGAATCAATGCCCTTCTTGAAACGTCTTGGAAATAAAGCATTCTCACATGTCATCTCCAAAATTGTTCACCTACCTATCTCTGACGGTCAAACAGGTTTTCGTGCATTTACAAAACAAGTCGCAGAAGCAATTCCTGTTATTTCAAATCACACCTACACCCAAGAGACAATTATTCGCGCCGCACGCCATAAATTTAAAATTAAAGAAGTTCCAGTATACTTCGCGAGGAGAGATGGAAAGTCCCGTTTGATCTCAAATCCTTTTGAATACGCTATCAAAGCATGGATAAACATTTTTAGAATTTATCGAGATTATGAACCCTTAAAATTTTTTGGCTTGTGGGGAGGAGCTTTTATTTTTGCAGGATTTGACCTCGGAATTTCTCTCGTGTACTTGTTCTTAACAACAGGAAAAGTAGGTCATATCCCCCTGACAATTTTAAGTATGTTATTGATCGTGACCGGCTTACAAATTGTGCTCTTCGGATTTCTTGCTGATATGATAAAGAAATAAACTTAGTTCAGAAGTTCAACTCTGCTTTGCTCTATCTTAAACAAATCAAGATTTTTACAATAAAAAGAAAAGTTGAAATTCCTATACATAAAA
>JAHFKM010000004.1:0-20478 GCA_023245385.1 archaeon | reverse complement strand
AAAACCATACCCCCACGAGGAGGAACTCTTGAAAAAGCATGAGTAAATTTAAATTTTCCGCGAGCATATTTTTGTTCCAACTGAGTAGCGTAAGAAACCGCGTAAATTTCTCCAGTAAACACCGTTCTTTTCCCTTGAACATTCGCATAAGCAATAGGATACATAAGCCAATTCTTTCCAAAAATATCTGAAGACTTAACTTTATAGATAAGATTATCTGGATCTATTTCTTCCTTTGGAATGTCAAGACCTATCTCAAGAGGAAGCACAGCAAGCGCTTGTTCCAACCGATTGACAAGTTTCTCCTCTCCTTTTTCTGAGAGATAATCTCTATCAATGATCTCAAATATTCCTTCCATCCAAAAAAGAAATGTAAAAAGAATTTTAAACCTATCTAAGCAAACTTTTGTAGACATCCATCGTTTCTTTCATTTGCCGTTCAATTGAAAAATAACCGAGCGCACGTTCATTCCCCCTTTTCCCCAAACGTTCCGCAAGCAAAGGATCTGAAAGAAGAAGATTTATTGTTTCTGCAATAACCTCTGGACTTCTAGGTGGAACAAGATAACCTACATCAGGCGTGATAATTTCTCCAACACCACCTACATCTGCTCCAATAACCGGAGTGCGCGAGCTCATCGCTTCTAAGTAAACCTGACCCATCGCTTCCATAATCGAAGGCATCACAAAAATGTTTGCTTCTCTGTAATACTTTAAAAGCTGGTCTTGAGGAAGATGCTCAATATAAGTCATTGAAGAAGAAAGATTATGCTTTTCTATGAAGGAAAAAAGTTTTCTCCTATAAATCGCTGAACAACTTCCAATAAGAGTGAAATGCGACTCAGGATGTTCTTTAAGGATTGCTGGCACCGCCTGAACAAGAAAAAGCGCCCCTTTACGTTCCGCATTTGGCCCGATAAAAAGAACCTTTTTACTAGTATACTTATTTTTTTCTGGAAGAATATCAAATTTTTTCGTATCAATACCACGATGAATCACCGTAATCTTTTCCTGAGAAACAGCACACGCTTTCTGAATAATCTTACTCACAAAATTACAATTAGGAATAATTCTTGTACAAGCACGAAGTTCTTTCTTATAGACCTGTTTCATAATATTATGATGCACATAACGAAGAGGCAAGTCTGTTGATTTAAATTCAAACGCCAAAGGATTAAGAGAAGAACCAAGAATATAATAATCATTAACAGAAACAATGGTCGGAAGATTTTTATTCATCATCGCATAATCAAGGAACGCTCCGTCCCGCTCGTTTAGAGAATGAAAAAGATCGTACTCTCCGAGCGCTACCTGCTCTCTGATGTAGCGTTTCGCTTTGAGTGAGAAAAGCGTTTTTTTGTCAATAAAACTCCTATTTACTTTCGCCTGCCCCGAGAATTTATTAATCAAGGTAAAACTGGAAAGGGATATTCTTTTGATCGTCGCGTTTTCAATTTGTTCTGAAGAATCTTTTCCTGAATGGTTAGGTGTAAGAACAGTCACATTATGCTTTTTGAGAGATTTTACTAAATTAAGCGCATACAATCCCGTTCCAGCAAGAGGATAAGGAGGAAATTCAAAAGCAAGCAGGAGAATGTCGAGCGTTTCCATAGTTTAGTATTTTTCAATAATAATTGCCTCTTCCTGAACACCAAGCTCTTTAAGCGCTCTAGAAGTGTCCTTAATCATTTCCTGAGACCCACAAATAAAAAAAAATCCTTGCAAAACAGGAAGATGTTGAGAGAGAAAATCTTTTGTGAGTCTTCCTTTATTGCCTTTCCAAAGAGGATCTTGAGTAAGTGTGTGAATATAGGTAAGTTTGTGTTCTTTGTCAAGCTCTTGAAGCTCATCATAGAACGCTGCCTCATCAATTCTCTTTGTGCTATAAAAAAGAGTAAGAGGAACAGAAAGATTTTTTGAGAGCGCGTAACGAATCATACTAATAAACGGCGCGATGCCTGATCCTCCTGCGATAAACGTCAAAGGAGCATGCTCTTGAGTAAGACAGAGTTTTCCATAGGGTCCTTCAATATCAAGTTCTTCTCCAACTGCAAGATTTTCATAGAGATAATGCGCGACAAGACTTGTTGGATTGTCTTTGACGAGAAGTTCTAAGTAATCTTTTTGTGTGGGAGAAGAAACAAGAGAATAATATCTTTTCTGATTGATAATATTTTTTTCTAGATTGTGAACGTTGATAGAGATTGATTGCCCTGGAAGAAAAGAAAAAGGATTTTTAAGATTCATTCTAATAAGCTTTATCGCTGAACCTTCTTTTCTAAGAGCATTAATACTCAATTTCATTTTTTTCTCGCTACTATACAACTTGTTGAAGAAACATAAACATTGTTAATCCATTTCGTCGACGTGAATGCAGCATTTCCTAACCAAAGCGCTGGCTTAATCAGATATTTAAAAAAAGAAAGCTTCTGCCCATGCCTTCTTAAATATCCATCTGCTTTTCCAGTATAAATCTTTATTTCAGCAGGAAGAAGAAATATCCCTGTTTTATTTTCAATAATAAAATGTGAAGAAAGAAGTTTTTTTAAGGAAAAGATACTGATCGGCTCGAATGGTCCTGAACGGACATAAAACCCTTCTAAGTGTTTGACACCCAAAAGGTGAATAATAGCCAAATACATCAGACCATAACTTGATGTTTTATTTTTTATGAAAACAATAATCTTTCCTTCCTGTTTAAGCACACGATGCGCTTCTTTGAGAATTTTTTCTTTTTCTGGAATTTTTTCAAGAGAAAAAGGAAGAAGAACAATATCAATTGTTTTATCTTCAACACCCTCTATTTTATCCGTAAAGGTAACAAAAGAAACATTAGATGTTTTTGCTTTAACAAAATCTGCCGCTTCCGCACTCAGTTCACAATCAATAAGCTCCTGATCCGCGAAAAGAGATTGTACATGTTTAAGAACTGTCCCATCATACCCAAGAAGATTGAGAACTTTTGCTTTGGAAGTTAAAAAAGGTTTAATACACTCCTGAATTTTTTTAAGCTCATCACTATCATAAAATTCGTAATCTACCCCAAGCTTGTACGCGCGTGACACAAATTTCTGATGATTTCTAATTTGATTGAGATTCCAATCTTTAATCCGAACACTACTCGGAAGTCGTTCTGTTCTATTCACAAACTGATTTACATGAAAAATCTCTTCTAACTCCTTTTTTGGCGGCTTACTTGGCGCTTCGTCAGGTTTCCCAAGCATCATAAAACACGTAACTTCCCAAGGATCAGGAACCCCAAGAATCGCCTTGATAATTTTTCCATCTCCAAACCCAGCCATCACACAACTTCCATAATCAAGATCAAAAGCTCTCAATTGCATATTCTGACACGCAGCAGCAGTCGCCTGAATATTACTCCAATGTTCCTTGTTAAATTCCATATCCACAACAATAACAAGAACTACTGGCGCCGCGAGAACATGCTCCTGCGCCCCCGCTTCTTTAACAAATCTCTCGAGAATGCTTTTTTGATTAACAACAATAATCTCCCATTGCTGCCTGTTCGATGGTTTTGGCGCGCAAGACCCTGCTTTGATAATTTCCTGAATAACCTCTCTCATTACAGGTTCTTGTTTGTACTTTCGTACGCTTCTTCTTCCCTCAAGTGCTAATGAAAGTTCCATTGGTGATCGAATCGAATTTCGTCCGGTTTTTATATCTTTCCGTCCTTTAAAATAACGATGGAAATACTTATTGACACACTAAAAAAGTTGAAAGGCGTTACTCAAGTAAGAGTATTAGATAATACACATAAGGAAGAACTTTTTCTCCTGGAAGAGGAAAGGAATCTTGGCGTGCGAGAATGTTTGAAAAGAAAGACTGTACTTATTCTTCTCCATAACTCTGATTTTCGTGATCCTATTGGCTCCCTCGTTTTAAAAGATAAGAAAAGTATTCTCTTTCCCCCACTTCCTTTTCCTGAGCTAGGAGCAAAAAATGTTGTTTCCGCTTCCCCATCCAAAGAAGTACATACATTTTTAGTAGAACAGTATCTATTAAAGAAAGAGTCTGAGTTAGCCACTGTACTTATTGGATTTGATTGAATCCTTCTTTAACCCATCCAAGAGTCATGCAGCTTTGTCTTAAAAAAAATAAAATTGGAAGAAGTGTAAGAATAAAGAAGAGAGGAATCTTATTTTCTTTTCTTCGTTTGATCGCTTTTCTGAATTGAGAAGTAAAGAGATAAACAAAAAGCGCAAGAGGCATGAAGAGTTGTTTATAACTTTTATTAAGATGATACTTTGCTCTTCCTCTTCGAACAGACCAGGAAAGAAATTCTTTGAAATTTCTTGTTTTGTGGTAGATGAAGAGCTCAGGAAATATTTTAACTGTGTATCCCTTTGTTGTAAATCTTTTACAAATATCTGTGTCCTCTCCCCCATAAATTAACTTCTCATCAAATCCGTGAATCTCATCAAGCGCTTTTTTTAAAAATATCGCGTTGCAGGTTGAAAGAGGATCTTTTATCGGATCAAGTCCAAGTGCGCCTCCAGCAGGATAGCCTAAACAAGCGATTGTTTTTCCAATCATTGGAGAATCTAAAGGAGGATAAGCGTTTCCTCCGACTCCCGAATGATGTGTTGTTTCAAGATAAGAAATTGCCTTGCTTAACCAAAAAGAAGGAGCACTACAATCCGCGTCTGTAAAAGCAACGTACTGCCCAGTAGCATGTTTTATTCCAAGATTTCTTTGTACCCCAAACCCTTTTTTAGAACTTTTTATAAGCTTTATCTGAGAATAATACGCCACAAGATCAGCTGTTTTATCTTCTGAAGCATCAACAACAATAATTTCACAGTCAGGGTAGTCTTGTTTGAGAAGAGATTGTAAACACGTATCAATATTCTTCTCTTCGTTGTAAGTAATAACTATTATAGATACTTTGCTCACGGTATCACCTTCCTTATCCTATGAAGTCCAAACGGTCTTAAGATATTTAAAAACCTCGGTCTCTTTAATAACTGTAAAGGGGGAGCATCCTCTTTAAGAGAAAAAGAAGGGAGTGTAACCGAAGCATGATCATACGCCCAGCAATGCCTGTAAAGATCTGTACAAAAATTTATGTCCTGTTCCAAATGTTTAACATTGTACTGTTCTAAAATTTTTTTAAGCGCTTGTTTTCCATGCACTGTTTTATTCGCGAAAATTTCAAACCCATCTGCGATAACCCAGCGTGTTTCCC
Source organism: archaeon (assembly GCA_023245385.1). Taxonomy (GTDB): domain Archaea; phylum Nanobdellota; class Nanobdellia; order SCGC-AAA011-G17; family GW2011-AR18; genus JAHFKM01. The sequence continues at coordinate 15,272 of JAHFKM010000004.1, read as the reverse complement.
GCACATTTTTTCCAGGAAGCTCTCCTGTAGCGATAAAGGTGATAAATTTTTCCGCAGAATTAAGAAGTCTCTGATCCTGCGTTTCCAAATAAGCCAACCCAAGCATTTCAAGAGTCAAAGAACTATACCCAAGATCAAATCCTTTTTTTTCCAAATAGTATCCTCCCTGCGCTTGGTTTTTTAAAATTTTTAATAATTTTTTCTCCGCCGCGTTGAAATATTTTTCCTGCTTAGTTAATTTAAATATTTTAAGAAGAGCTATATAAGCAACGGCTTCTTGATTAGTAAAAACAGTTTCATCATTTTTTACCAACCAGTCAGCAGCTTTAAGAAGAACAGACAGATGTTGTTGTGTAAGTGAAACATATTTTGAAATTTCTACCACCGCGAGACTTGTGAACGCTGTCGCTGAAAAAGACCTATCATATTTTGAGTATTCTGGAAATGACCCTGAACGAGTCTGGAGGGTACACCAATAATTGAGCGCGTCAACCACTCTTTTTTTATATACCGGATGTTTTTTTGAAAGCCAAGCGAAAGTAAGTGCTGCTTCCTGCCAACGCGCGTTCATATAATTTTTTTGTTTTTTCCAGTAAGGCGCGAAAAAACATCCTTCTCCATTCTGAAGTTCTTCAAGCCGAGGAAGAGCATTATAAACCCACTGAAGATACATACTTTTTCTGTGCATAAAACTATCTTGTTCAAAAGATTTATATTAGTTTCGTAGTTTTTCTTTGAAACAAACCCACTATTTTTTCAGGAGTAAAGATTAAAATAAATACTGCAATAATAATTGAAGGAAACAACGCAAGGATTCTATAGAACGTTGTTAAGAGCACAACCTCTTTTATTGAAGAAGTGAAAGGAGTGAGAAGAAACGCTAAGGTTATATCTCTCGTTCCAAAACCCCCAGGAATACCAGACAACCTTCCTGTAAGATAAGAAACCCATGCTATCAGAAAAGAGTCAACGTAAGCAAGATGTATTCCTAAGAGAGGCGTAGTAAAATAAAGGATAAGCGGATAAGTAAAAATAAAAAGAAGAATCCAAGGACAAAGCGAAAGAAGAAGACGAAAAGAAAACATCTTTCTTTCTTTAAGAGAACTAATGACAAGCTCAATATCTTGCCCACTGGATATTTTTTTTAGGATTTTTTTCAACCAAGCTGGAAGATGAACTTTGAAAAGTAAGACACGTTTGAGCACTGAACCAAGAAAGACAACAAAAAGAAAAGATAAAAACAAGAGAAGAACAGCAAGAACTAACACTATTTTTGTTGAAAAGTATTTACTTCCTGTGAGGAGGATTAAGAAAAAAATAATAAAAAGCTGCCAGATTATTTCAAGCCACTGATCATAAATTGTTACTAAGAGCGTCAGTCCTGGTTGGATCTTGATGAATTTTTTTGCTAAAAAAGACCTCCCAAAAACAAGACCAATATTAAAAGGCGTAACATAACTAATAAGCTGAGTAACAGAAACAAGACCAATAAGATCAAAAATTTTTGGTGTTTCTCCAAGTGTTGTAAAAATAGTTTTATATCTTCCTGAAATAAGAAGAATACAAAAAAAATTGGAGATGAGCGCTAGAAAAGAATAAAGCAAGATCGTGATCATAGCGCCTTATATCTTTCCTCCAGAAACGATAGTAAGGAATTTTTTCCCATACTTTTTTATACTGTCTGGATTTCTGAAGACGAATTTCGCGTTTCTGAAAAAAACTTGTGGTCGAGAGAAGAACTCCCTGTACGCTCTTTTTTGAGATTGTTCAAGAATTTCTGCAGTTATACCATGAGGAACATAGATAGGTTTTCCATGCCCAGAATAATCTTTGAAACGCTCCTCGTCAAGAACACCATACTCTTTCGCGCGAGTATATTGCTCTGTCCCTGGAAGCGGAATATTCAAATTAAATTGCGCCGAGTTAAGAGGAAGAGATTTTGCGAAGCTAATAGTTTCCTGAATACTATCAGCAGTTTCTGTTGGATGTCCAAACATGAAAAGTCCACGAGTATAGATTCCTGACGCAGCCATTGCTGTGGTTGCTGTTCTGATTTGCTCTTCTGTAAGATCCTTATGAATAAGATCCCTAATCTTCTGGTTTCCTGACTCAATACCAAAAGACATAAACCAACATCCTGATTTTTTTATCAAAGGAATAAGATCTGGATTTCTCGCAATAATATCAAGCCTCCCATAACCACTCCAGGTAACATCAATCTTACGATCTATCATCTCCTGACAAAGTTCTCTCGCTCTTTTCGGAGTCATAATAAAAATCTCGTCCCAAAAATGGATTTCTTTAATCCCATACTCTTTCTGTAAATGCTCAATTTCATCTACAACCCTTTTTGGTGAAAAAAACCTAACATTTCTCGTGTGGTCACAAAAGGTGCAGCGGTAATAACATCCTAAACTTGTAATCATACTCGTACTTGGTTTTCGTAAGTATCTCGTGTCTGAAGCATAATAATCTGTGAAAGGCTGAGGAAGAAGATGTCTCGCCGGAAAAGGAAGCTGATCAAGATCCTGAAGATCAGGCCGTGGAGTGTTCGTTACTACCATTTTATCCTGCTTCCAGATAAGACCTTTGACTGCATTAAAAAAAATTTCCCCTTTTTCTATCGCCGAAGCTAATTCCGCAAAAGTGAAATACGCTTCTCCAATCATTAAAAAATCAACACCAGAAATCTGTTTGAAAGCGAGTTCCTTCACATTCGTAATGTGATTTCCCCCAACAACCACCGGCAAGTCAGGATAGACTTTTTTTACCTGACCAATCATCTCCGCCGCGCTGTTCACTTTGATCGTGATCACCGCAAAGCCAATAAGAGCAGGTTGAAAACTTTTTATCTCCTGAACAATATCAAACTTCCAACAATCACCATCAAGAAATTTAACAGTATGCCCCTCTTTTTCCAAAACCGCAGCTATCCAAAGCGCTCCCAAAGGAGGATAAGGCGTTTGAGAAACGTCCCATCTCGCCTGTTTTTCCGCCGGTGGATTAACAAGAAGGATTTTCATACTACTTCACCACTGAGAAAGAATTGGTGTTATTTAAAGTTTGTTCTAATAATCTGAATTATTTTTTAAAAAGAAAGAGTTTGAAAGGAAAAAAAAGAAATATAAAGCAGTCGCAGCTCTCCAAAAGAATGATAGAAAAAGAACCTTTTCAGCTGGATTATGAAAGATACGCAATTAATCAAAGTTTAAAAAAAATAGCAAAAAAATACGCTCTAAAAAACGTATTAGAAGTTCCTGCTGCTGGAGTAAAGGCAATGCCCTCCTTATACTCTCTCGGTTTCGCTGAAGCAGAATGTGAAGTGACGCTTGTAAATCCAGAAAAGAAAGGTCTTGACGCGTGGAAAGACCTGCATCTTGAAGTAAAGGAAATAAAAACAGAAAAATTATCCGAATTACCTTTAGAAGATAATAGTTTTGATCTTGTGTGGAATTTCAACACCTTAAGCCTAGAAAAAAACTATGAAGAAACATTAAAAGAATGGATTCGCGTTTCAAAAACATATATTATGATTCTTTGTGTCAGTGGATATAATGTCGGTTCTCCAATCCACAGAACATTACACAAAATAAACAATGTCGAATGGACACATGGAAATAAGTTATTTCTTTACCCTAGAAAAGTAAGAGCACTTATGGAAAAAAACAATCTTGAAATTGTTGAAACAAATGTCATGAACTGCCCGCTATGGCCTGATACTGTTGGTTTTAGAGATATGAAGTTTCATAAGATGAAAAAACCGATGGAAATAATTGAGTGGGATGTTCCTACTTTAGAGTATATGAAGAAGAAAGAGTATCCTTTTTGGATTAAGGCAATGTACGCGTTTGAATCTATTCCTGTTCCTTTGTTTTTGAAGTATAGTTATGCTCATTTGTTTTATGTGATTGGAAAAAAGAAATGAGAAGATTAAGATTTGGACTTATTGGTACAGGATACATTTCTGCCAAGTATGTAAGTGTATTTAGAAAAGTAAAGAATGCAGAGCTTGTTGCTGTTTTTAGCAGGAATAAAGAAAGGGGTATTTGGTTTTCAAAAAAATATTCATTAAAAGAATTTTCAGATTTTAATTTTTTCTTAAATGAAGTTGATGCAGTAGTAATAACAACAGAGAATAATACCCATGCAGATTTTGGGATAAAGGCTGGTGAAAGGGGTAAGCATATTTTAATAGAAAAACCAGTTGATACTGATCTTAAAAAAGTAAAAACATTAATTAGAATAGGTAAAAAGAAGAATGTGAAATTAAGTGTTGTTTCTCAGTATAGATTTGGAAGATTGATTAAAAGTTTAAAAGAAAAAATGATTAGTAAAGTAAAGAGTATAGAATTAGTTTATTTTAATCCAAGGCCTGATACTTATTATAAAGATTCTTGGAAAGGTTCAAGAGAAAAGGCTGGTGGGGGAATAGTAATAAATTTATTAGTTCATTTTTTGGATGTCATGATCTGGGTTTTTGGAGTTCCAAAAGTAGTTTCTGCAAAAATAAGTTCTCGTCATGGATTAGAAGTAGAAGATACAGCTATTATTGATCTAGAGTTTCCTAAAAATATTAAGGCAAAAATAAGGGCAACAACAAACACTAAGGTAAAAAGGGTTTATTTGAAGATTAGAACAAAAAAAAGAGTAATAAGGATAAGTGATAATATTCTTTCAAATTTTATCTATAATCCTTTAAGCTTTGCTTGGAATCCTGGAACTATAAAACTACAAGTAGAAGATTTTATTCAAGCAATTAAAAAGAATAGAGATCCTTTGGTTACTGGAGAAGAAGGGTTGAGAGTTTTAAAAGTTATAGATGAAATTTATAAAAAGTCTAGAGTTTTTTAAGAGTTAAAATTTGAATAAGTCCTAGATTTCGAAGTAAAGGTATTTTGTAAAAATGATTGTTTACAAAGCCAGATAAGTAAGGGATATTTTTTGGAAAAAGAGTTCTGTAATCTAAGCATATCATATTTAGGTTATGTTTATTAAATATTTCTTTAAGTTCTTGAAAAGTTAAGCGTTTGTGAGGCCCTTCAGGCATTTTTAGATTAAATTTTTCCATTAGTAAAAGAAGTAGTTCCCAGAGGGGATTGATCATTGTTATGAGAATAAGTGTGTCTTTTGTTGCGATAGAATTTAATGCTTCAGACATTTGATCAACATTTTCTAAGTGTTCAATTACATCTGCTAGGAAGATCACATCAAACTTTTCTTTAGATTTAAGATGTTCAGCTGAAGAAACTTTGAATTCAATGTTTTTGAAATGGTGTTTCTTTTTAGCAAGAAGAATCATATTTTCGCTGATATCAACACCTAAACCATAAGAGGGTTCTAAGGCAATGAGAAGATCTCCTGTACCGCATCCGATTTCTAAGACTTTTTTAGCTGGAGGAATTCTTTCTTTTAAAATGTGTTTTAATTGAATATAATAATATTTATTCTTGTTTTTCCAATAGTCATAATCTTTGGCGATTATTTCAAAGTGTTCTTTAATGTTTTCCATAGTTAATTATAAAGAGGGAATAAAGAACAGTTTTATATAATTTGTCAATAGAGAGTTTTTGTGGAATTTTTAAATAAATCTTTTACTGAGTTAGGGCAAAGAGCTTTGCTAAAAACTTTTGAACTTTATCATCATCTTGAAGAAAGCGGTAAAGAGAGTGTTAAGAAAAATAGATTTGGAGATACTACTTTAAGAATGGATATAAATGCTGAAGAAGAGGTGCTCAAGTTTTTAAAAGAAGAAAATGTTCCTGTAAGAGTTATTTCTGAAGAACATGGAACAACAAATATAGGAGAAAACCCTAAATTTTTAGCAGTTATGGATGGGTTAGATGGATCTAGTAATTACAAAGAGTCAAAAGAAAGGGGAAGATATGGTACTATGCTCGGATTCTTTTCAAATATAAATCCAAACTATGAAGATTATATTTTCAGTGGAATTATGGAACATGCAACAGGAAAAATGTTTTTTGCTTCTAAAGGTGAAGGTAGTTTTGTTGCACAGAAAGATAAGATTATTCCAATTAGAACTTCAGAAGTTAAAGATTTAGATAAGAAAACAAGGATTTTTATTGATGAGTATTGGGAATTTAATAAAAAAAAATTTTCTCAAAAGCTTCAAGGGTTTAATACAAATTATCTTGGTGCTTCCTGTGCTTATTATATAGATCTTGCATGCGGAAAGGCAGATTTAGTATTAGAATGTACAAGAAAAGGAAATTTAGAGGTTGCTATTTCTTATGGTTTAGAAAGAGAAGCTGGAGCGGTAATTGTTGATTCAGAAGGAAAAGATTTAGGTAAAAGAAAGTATCTTGAATTCGGGCAGCAAGAGAGTTTGCCTGTAATTTCTGGTGCAACTTTAGATTTAACAAAAAGACTTATAGAACATTTGAATAGGATTTAGTGTAATTTTTGAGAAATATTAGCGTCTAATTCATTTAACCATTCTTGGCCATAGGTATTAAATCCAAAATGAACGAGAGTACCATAAGTGGGTGGTACAACAATTCCAGTTCTTTCTTTTTGATAAGGAGTGTCTTGAATGAGTCTAGATAAAACACTTTCAGGTGTTGCGGGTAAAAATTCTAGTGAAGCGACATCAATTGGTTTTTTCTGAAGAGAATCATAACTTTTTTTGACTTCAGCAGAGTCAAGAGTAAGATTCATTTGAAACATAAGTTCTCTGTTTCCATTAAGTTGTTCATCAGCTACAATTCCATAAAAGTGAATAGAACTAAAATGATGAGGGTCTAAACCAAGTTCTTCATTATTTTCTCCAAGTTGATGTTCTAGAGGAGATTCATCAACGATGGAAGGTCTGCCTCCAGGCATATACATTTGGTTTTTGTAAGTATTAGTTTTTTCTCCTCGATTTGTAAGAACAATATATTGGTCGGTTGTAAGAAGTAACGCTGAAGATCCTAAAGCATCATTTCTTACTTTACCATATTTATTTTTTAAAAGAGTTCTATATTCTGGATCTTTAGAAAGGTTAATTGTACTAAATCTTCCTTCTTCAATGGAGAGAATAATTTTATTTTCGGCAGTATGAACATCGTAAACTCTAAAAATTGTTCCATCAAACATAATTTTTCTTTCTCCTTCATAAACAGCAAGTAATCCTCGTTCATCTTGACGAATAGTTATGTTCAGAGTGCCCTCTGCATCAAGATCTTTCTTTTTGTTTTCGACTTGGGTATTCCATTTTTGGTCAACAAACGATTCCAAGGAGTGGTCTTTTTCTAAAGAGCGTTTAGTCCATGTTACAGAATCAGCTTGAATAAAAGGAGTAGCAAAGATTGTTGTAAAAATTCCAGGAACAAAGTAATTATTAATATTTATCATAAAAAGAGAAAATTAAGAAACTATATAAAGTTTTAGGCGATGAAAAATTCATGTCAATTAATGATTTAAATTGGAAAAAGCGTGAAATTGTAAATTCTCATGTTAAAAATGCTGAGTTTAGAAAGAGATGGATAAGGAAAAATCATTATTATTATAAACAGATAAATAAAATTCTAAAATCGATTGTAGAACCAAATAAGAGGGTTTTGTTATTGAAAAGTGATGTTGGAGAGTTTTTAGATAATGTTCATCCTTCTTATGGATTAGGATTAGAGTATGGTGAAGAGTTAGTAAGTACTGCAAAACAGCGTTATCCTAATTTACATTTTGAGCAGAGTGATTTTGAAAATTTTAAAAATGTGAAAGGAAAGTGGGATTATATTTTAGTTGTAAGTTTATTGGATGATACATTTGATGTTTTAAATTTGTTTAAAGAAATAAATAAAATTGCTGAGGATAGAACGAGAGTTGTAATTATTAATCATAATTCAACTTGGTATCCTATAGTAAGATTTGCTGAAAAATTAAGACTTAAAATGAAGCAGCCTACTTTAAATTGGTTATCTTTGCAGGATATTTGTAATGTTTTATATTTAGCAGATATTGAAGTGATAAAAAAAGATCAGGCAGTTCTTTTTCCAAAATATATCCCATTAATTAGTTATCTTTTAAATAAATATATAGCTCGTTTTCCAGGAATAAGAAGGTTAGATTATCTACAAGTTATTACAGCAAGAAGAGTTCCTGAAAAAAGAAATCCTAAAGATTTTACTTGTTCTGTAGTTATTCCTTGTAGAAATGAAAAGGGGAATATTGAAAATGCAGTGAAAAGAGTTCCTAAATTAGGTAAAGGAACAGAAATTATTTTTGGTGATGATAAATCTACAGACGGTACTAAAGAAGAAGTGTTAAGATGTATTAAGGCGTATCCTGATAAAAATATTAAACTGGTTGACAGCCCAGGTATTTGTAAAGCAAAGAATGTGTGGGAATGTTTTAAGCACGCTTCTGGTGATGTTCTGATGATTTTAGATGCAGATCTTACAGTTGTTCCTGAAGAATTGCATTATTTTTTTAATGCTTTGATAGAAAATAAAGGAGAATTTATTAACGGTTCAAGAATGGTTTATCCTATGGAAGATCAGGCAATGAGGGGATTAAATATGGTTGGGAATAAAATGTTTAGTATGATTTTTTCTCATTTATTAGGGAATCCTATTAAAGATACCTTATGTGGAACTAAAGTTTTTTTTAAGAAAGACTTTGAAAGGATGCAAAAGGTGTTCTTCACCTGGGGTGTTGAAGATCGTTGGGGAGATTATGAAATGCTCTTCTCAGCCTCTAAAGTAAATTTGAAAATCATAGACCTACCAGTCCATTATGTAGAAAGAACCTATGGCGAAACCAAGATGAATAAGAGAATAAAAAACGGCTGGATAATGCTAAAAATGTGTTGGGCTGCTTCCAAAAAGTTAAAATATGTCTGATTCTTCCTAGTTATTGATGCAAAAAAAGATATTGATAACAGGAAGCAGCGGCCTGATTGGTTCTGAAGTTGTACTCCATTTCGGCAATCAAGGCTATGATATTTATGGTATAGATAATAATATGAGAAAATTTTTCTTTGGAGAAAAAGGAGACACTTCCTGGAACACAGAACGATTAAAACAACTAGTAAAAAACTTTTATCACTTTAACATCGATATCAGAAACAGAGAAAACATCTTTGACTTATTTAAAAAAAACGAATTTGGCGCAGTCATCCATTGCGCCGCACAACCTTCTCACGACTGGGCAAAAAACGATCCTTTCACCGACTTTGAAGTCAACGCAATGGGTACCCTCAACCTCCTAGAAGCTACAAGAAGATTTTCTCCCGCCGCTCCCTTCGTATTTATGAGCACAAACAAAGTATATGGAGACAGTCCAAATTACTTACCCTTAAAAGAATTAGAAACAAGATGGGAATACGCCAATAAAGAACATTACAACGGTGTTGATGAATCATGCAGTATTGACCGTTCAAAACATAGCGTGTTCGGAGCTTCAAAAGTAGCCGCTGACATTATGGTACAAGAGTATGGAAGATATTTTAATATGAACACCGTATGTTTTCGCGGAGGATGTTTAACAGGCCCACAACATAGTGGTGTTGAACTACACGGATTTTTATCCTATTTAATCAAAGTTGCAATGACTAATGGCACTTACAACATCTACGGCTACAAAGGAAAACAAGTACGAGATCAAATTCACTCACATGATGTCGTAAGAGCATTTGAAACTTTCATCAATGATCCACAACCAGCCGCGGTCTACAATCTCGGCGGTGGAAGAGAGAACAGCGTTTCAATATTAGAATGCTTCGACCTTATCAAAAAAATCACAGGAAAAGAAGTCAACTATGAATACAAAGATCAGAACAGAGAAGGAGACCATATTTGCTATATTAGCAATCTAAAAAAATTAAAATCAGATTATCCAAAATGGAAGATCACAAAAGACAAAGAAACAATCTTTAAAGAAATGATTACCGCTGAATTGGCAAGAGTTTAAAGGACAGATTTAAAAATTTTATTTTTAGAAACCTATTTAAAACTTGTCTGTTGCGTGTCCGCATGCTTGATCTTGGAAAGAAAACAAAAACTTATAGAATAGGAAAACAGCTTGGAATCTATGCTAGCTGCCTTGTGTTTCTTTCAGGATTATACCTCATAATGTTAAGAAAGTTTTTTAATTATATGTTTATTCTTACATTAAGCGTAATTGTATATGCCTTATTTGTAAGCGTAAAAAGGATAAAAGAAAAAAATGAAAAACACAAAATTGTTTTTTAACGGAATAAAAGATGGTTTCCAAGAACCAGGTCACACTCTTGCCAGCACTGTGAATTTCTTCTTATTAACACTTGTTTTTATTCTAGGAATAGGAATAGTCTCACTACTAAGCAAGATAGTAAAAAAAAGATATTTACCATTAAAATCTGAAAATAAAAATTCTTATTGGGAAAAAGTTGATATCGGCGGAGAAAAAAAGAAAGAGGAATATTTAAAACCATTCTAACATGATCATCCTCGGCATCTCAGCATTCTTTCATGATTCCTCAGCATGTATCATCAAAGACGGAAAATTAATCGCAGCTGTCGAAGAAGAAAGATTTACAAGAAAAAAACACGACTCTTCTTTTCCAATAAACGCGATTCAGTACTGTCTTAAAGAAGCAGGCATTAAAGGAAAAGATCTCGACGCTGTTGCGTTCTATGAAAAACCATTATTAAAATTTGAAAGAGTCCTAAGTCAGTTTCTCGACTCATTTCCAAAAGGATTATTAGCCTTCAACAAAACAATCCCTTCATGGATAAATGAAAAATTAAGAATTAGAAGTATTATCAAAAAAAAAATAAAATTTTATGGCGACGTATTCTTTATTGAACACCATCTCGCGCACGCAGCAAGTTCCTATCTATTAAGCCCCTACAAACACGCAGTGTTATTAACAGTAGACGGCGTTGGCGAATGGGCTTCAGCCACCGCAGGATACGCCAAAGAAAACACTTTAGTCTTAGAGAAACAAATAAAGTTTCCCCACTCATTAGGATTATTATACAGCACAATTACAGGCTATCTTGGAATGTCTGTGAACAATTCAGAATACAAAACCATGGGTCTAGCAGCTTATGGTAATCCTACCTATTATGATCAATTAAAAAAAATAGTAGACATAAAAGAAGATGGAAGTTTCGCTTTAGATATGTCCTACTTTGTCTACCAACACAAAATGAAAATGCCAAGCACAAAATTCATTCAAGAGTTTGGTCCAGAAAAAAGAAAAAACGAAGAAATGACTCAAAAACACAAAGATATGGCAGCATCAGTTCAAAAAATAACAGAAGAAACTTTATTTAAAATATTACATTCATTACATAAAGAATACAAATCTGATAATCTGTGTATGGCTGGAGGCGTTGCCCTGAACAGTCTTGCTAATGGAAAAATATTAAAAAACACCCCTTTCAAATCTTTATTTATCCAACCTGCAGCAGGAGACGGCGGAACAAGCGTAGGCGCAGCAGCATTCACCTATTTCAGCATTTTAAAAAAGAAGAGAGAATATGTTTTAAACGACGCCTATCTCGGCCCAGGATACACAAATGAAGAAATTGAAAAATTTTTAAAAGAAAAAGAAATTACCTATACTCCTTTTAAAGATAAAAAAGATCTTACAAAAAAAGTCGCGAAATTAATTTATGAAAATCAGGTCATAGGATGGTTCCAGGGAAGAATGGAATTTGGTCCAAGAGCCTTAGGAGCAAGAAGTATCTTATCCAATCCCTGTAATCCAAAAATGCAGGAAATTTTAAATGTAAAAGTAAAACATCGAGAGAAATTCAGACCTTTCGCTCCTGTTGTCTGTCTGGAAGACGCACAAGAATATTTTGAATGTGATAAAGAAATCCCCCTAGCAGCAGATTATATGTTACTCGTCTATCCTATTAAAGAAAAATACAGAAAACTACTTCCCGCGATCACCCACATCGATGGAACAGGACGTTTACAAACTGTGAGAAAAGGTCAAAATGAATTATATTATCAAGTTATTAAAGAGTTTGGAAAATTATCCAATATTCCCCTTTTAATTAACACCTCTTTTAACATTAGAGGAGAACCAATCGTCTGCACACCCGAAGACGCGTACAGATGCATGATGGGAACTGGAATTGATTATTTAGTATTAAACAACTTTTTAATCAAAAGAGAAGATAATAAGAAAGATATGTGGGACAGTGAAGAGTTCGCAGATGATTAAAAAATTCGAAGACCACACAGAAAGCGTTGCTGCTTTTTTAAGTGAACATATAAATCTTTTATTCCCATTATTATTCCTCTTTTGTTTAATCACAAGAATATATCTCATTCCAGAACTCCTATTAAGACAAGACGCCTTTGTGTATCTTATCAAAACAAGAGAAATCCTTCACGGGAATTTTATCCCAATACAAGCTGGTGCCATGGGCTGGCCATTTGTTGCTTCCTTGTTTCTTGCCCCCTTCAAAAACAGTGTTCTTGCTTTACAGGAACATATGATACGCTTTGCCTCCGCTGTTATTGGAGCCCTAATTTTTTTCCCTTTGTACTCAATCTGCAAAAAACTATTCTCAAAAAATCATGTGTTTTTCACCTTACTCTTATTCTCTGTCAACTACATAATGCTTATTACATCTGTTTCTGGAATGAGTGAATCCCTGTTCACCCTATTCTTCCTGTATGTCATATATTTTTTGATGAAAATAAAAGAAGGAAGAAAGTATAGCTATCTCGCCGCTGCCCTCGCCGCCCTCTGCGCTATTACACGAGTCAACGGTCTGTTTGTAATCGCAATCGTCCTCGCTTCAGTATTTGTAATAAAAGAAAAAACATGGAAAGAATTCTTCTACATCCTCTGCATCTATCTCTTAATATTAACCCCCTATCTCGGATTAAGAACATATGCTTTTGGTTCCCCTTTTAATTTTGGTGGAGAGAATGGTTTTTTACTAGGTTCAGGTCAAGAAGCATGGAGTCCAAATACTATCGCCCCCTCTTTACTTGAATTTTTAAAAACAAATAGTCTCCCTATAATTGCAAATAAACTCTTCTTCTCCGGTCTCGTAAAAATAACCTATTCCTACATATTCGTGATTATCGGCCCTTTGTTTATTTTTCCTTTTCTCATCGGTCTTATCGAATTAAGTACAATAAAAGAAAAATCTTTGAAAATTCCCCTCTTAATAAGCTTTTTTTTCTGGATCGCATTACACATTCCTCTCTATGGAACCTTTACCTTTCCACGCTATCTGTATCCTACTATCCCTCTCATTTTAATCTGCGTGATGCTAGGAGTAACAACCTTACTAAAAGAAAATAAGTACAGACATTTGTACCTTACCTTATTTTTACTTGTAAGCATTCTCTTCGCAATAAAAGAAACAAGCACCGCATTAGAAAATGTCAAACAAGATCCATTAAACAAGGAAGCTAGCTGGGCAAAGTGGATCGCTGAACATATACAAGGTCAAGTCGCCGTTCTTGAAGGACAAAGCCATATCATACGTTATCTTCCCGACGCGAAAGTTCAAGGAAAAGTCTACACAAATGGAATCTTAACAACATCTTTGTACCCCTTTACCAAAGACCTTAAAACCACCTTAGAAGAAATGAAACGTTTAGGAATTGATTACGCTGTAATTGATGAAAAGAATATTAACTTAAGACCAGCTTTGAAACCATTACTGGATGAAAAGAATGTACCCAGATATTTTAGAAAAGTGTTTGACAATACCAACTCTCAAGACGAATGGAAGGTAAAAGTGTATAAAATCGAATGGCAGATAGTCTTATAATATTTCTGTAAAGAAAAGAACTATGGATTTTAAAAAAGTGTTATTACTCACCTCTTCCTTATTCCTAATTACAAGTGTTTTTTCCAATAATTATGTAATACATTTATATCTCAAACACACCCTGTCAGAACTGTCTTTATTAAAAATAAACATATTAAGAATAACTTTGGTACTTACAGCAATCCTCTTATTACTCCTCTGGTTTCTCGAGTCAGCAAAGAAAATCAGTATAAAACATTTTTTGAAGAAAAATAAAGCACAAATAATTTTACTTATTTTTACACTACTCACTTTTTTAATACTTTTTGAAGGCGCGTTGAGATTTGTGTTTCCTTTGTCCCCCCAAATTGAGAGAAACTACATTCCAAGATTTATGTTCGAGAACGATCAATTACTACAGTACCAAATGACCGCTCACTTTCATGGAATAATGAAAACAGAAGAATATACCTCTGAAATTTCAACAAACAACTTACACTTGAGAAACAGAGAAATAACAGGAAAAGAGAAAATTCTCGTGCTTGGAGATTCTTTCACCTTTGGTGTCGGTGTGAATGACAATCAAACCTATCCTGCAGTCTTAGAAAGAGCATTAAAAAAAGAAGTAATAAACGCTGGCGTCATGGGATATGGAACAGATCAGGAATTATTATACCTGAAAGAACGAGGATTAGCATTAAAACCAGACCTTCTTGTACTTGGTTTTTTTATCGGAAATGATTTGACTGATAACATTGATGTAAGTAATTTTTCAGTAATTAATGGATTTTTAGTAAGAGACTATAAAAAAAGTTTAAAACCTTATACTTACACTTTTTTAAAAGACAAAATCAACAGCTTCTTTGAAAAATTTAACAAAAAAGAATTTGACGATCTTTTTGAGAAGAAAGATTTCTATCAAATCTATACAGGAAATAGTTCTCTTGAAGAGAAAGAATGGAAAAGAACCCTACAATTACTCAATCAAATCGTAGACCTCGCCAGAGAAAATAACATACAAATAATCATCTTAAATATTCCCCCAAAAAAATTTTTCCCCCTCGACAAAGAAGCATATGAACACCTAAAGAAAGAAAATAAGCTCTTACACTTTGCAGAGACAAAAGGAGTAAGAATCGTTGATCTTGTGGAAGTTCTTGGAAAAGAAAAAGACGCTGAAAACTTTTATTTTAAAAAAGACGGTCATTTTTCTGTTTCTGGAAATCAAGCAGTTGGAAAAGCACTCGCTAAAGAAATTGAAGGAAAATCAAGTATAGAATATGCCCTTATGTGAACTACTACGGACTCCGCTTGCCCTGCTGGGCTCGCTAAAGTCCGTAGCGTCCTGAGTCATCGAATCTGCTGATTGTAGATTTCTCGTTCAGGCTTGTATTCCCGTGGTTCCCACGGTATTGCACGTTCAGTGCTGCGTTTACATCGCGATCTTGGGTGTATCCGCAGGCTTGGCAGGTGTGCGTTCTGTCTTTCAACTTTTTCGGAACGCGCACGTGGCATTGTGCGCAGGTTTGGCTTGTTCCGTTGGGGTCTACTTTGATGAAC
>JAHFKM010000050.1 GCA_023245385.1 archaeon | reverse complement strand
GTAATCTTTTTCTTTTTTTATTAATTTTGTTATTTCTGGGTCGAAGTTTCCTTTGGTTACTTTTGAAGCGAGTTTGGAGTAGTTGAGTGTTGCGACGCTGTCGAATAGTCCTTTTTGTCTTATGAGTGCTATTACCGAGTCGTCGTAGCTTATTTTTTCGTATGGTTTGATTGAGGCTTTTTTGTTTGTTCCCCAAACCATGGTAAGTTCTTTTTGTTTGCTGAATTTAATGAGCTTTTCTTTAACTTCTTCTAACCTATTCTCAGATTGTTTTTTTGTTCGATCTAAAAATTCGTATTCATCAACAAGTTTTACACCATCATCATCTTTAAATTCTTCTTCACTTTTATTTTCCAATTCAATTTCGTGCTTCCACGCAGGACAAATAGGTTTATACACACAGTAATCACAGAGCGGAGTCACATTTGTTGGAAAGTCGACGCAAGATTCTATTTCTTTGATCAAATGCTGTACGTCGATTTTGAGGTTTTCTAGTTGTTCGTCGCTTCTTTCAGAGAGCATTTCTTTATCAAAAGCTAAAAAATACCAAACAAGTTTAACGGAGTTACAATCTTTGAAGTTCTTTTTTACCCAAAGAGAATACATCGCAAGTTGGCGGTCTTCGTCGAGTTCTTCTTGTGCTTTGAGTTGGCTGTTCGTTTTATAGTCGCAGACGTAGTAGTTTCTTTCTTTGTCGCAGCTTAAACGATCCATACGGATATGATACTGGTTTCCGTCATCGAGTGGGAGTTTGTATTCGGTTTCTAGTCCAATGGTTGTGGTTTGATTGAATGGTTTGTAGTGGTCATAATAGTCTGCGATGAATTTCTTTCCCATTTCTTGATAATTCTTAGGAGTGTAGTCTTTTTTTACAATCAAAATCTTGTCGTTCCAGCGTTCTTCCCACGACTGTTGGAAGAGGTCGAGTAGTTCTTCTTTGGAATTTAGTTTTGAGTATTGCAAATCTTTGTAGAGTTTTTCAAGGACTTCATGGACAAGTTTTCCCATAAAGGTTTCAATTGTGTCTGGAATGTCAACCTTTACCTTGTCGATGTAATGGAACTTGTATTTTTGTTTGCACTGTTGAAAGGTTCCGATTTTTGAGTGGGAATAGAGAGCCATTTTGAGTGTTAAGATCTAATGGGAATTATAGATTTTTAAGCTTATTTATCCGAGTAGTTATTTCCATTTTTTTCTTGTTCGGATTTTTCGTAGAGTTCGTGGAGTTTTTTTTGGAGTGTTTTTTTGTCTATGAGTCGTGTTTTGTATTCTGAGACGAGTGTTGGTGAGAGGTTTCTGCTTAGTGCGTATTCTACGACTTCTTCGTCTTTGTTTTTGCAGAGTATTATTCCTACGGAGGGGTTTTCGTGTTTTTTCTTTAAGTCTCGGTCTAGCGCTTCGAGGTAGAAGTTGAGTTTTCCTAAGTATTCTGGTTTGAACTCTCCGGTTTTTAGTTCGAATGCGACTAAGCATTGTAGTTGGCGGTGATAGAAGAGAAGGTCGATAAAATAATCATTGGTACCAACTTGAACTCGATATTCTTGGCCGATAAAAGCGAAATCTTTTCCGAATTCTAAGACGAAATCTTTAAAGTTTTCCACGAGCGCTGTTTGTAAGTCTTTTTCAGAATGGTTTTGTGGTAAGTTCAGAAAATCAAAAACGTACGTATCCTTGAACACTTCAGAGAGTTGTCCTCTTTTTTGTCTCGCCGCTGGTGAGAGTTTTTTGTTTTAGTGTGGCTTTCGTTTGTATGAACTGCGTAGAGTGTAATGTTGTTATGATCTTGTTGTATTCTCTTGTGCTTAATTGTCCTCTGACGAGTTTTTTTTGTGCTATTAGGAGCGGATTTTCAGAGTAGATGTTTCCTTCTTGGATTTTTGAAGACCTTGAGATTATTTTAGGAGTAGATTTTTTTGAGTTCGTCTATTTCTTCTGTAGAGATAGCGCAGCCTCGTAAGCGTAAGCTCCATAATAGTGCGTCAGCTAATTCTAATTTTCCATTTTCTTCTGTGATAAAACGATTTAAGAGTCCTTTCTCTAAAGTGATCATCATGAGTTCAGCGCTTCGAATGATTTTTAATTTTTTAATATATTCTTTAAATTGTTTGAGGATATTGTGATTGATTTCTATGTTGGTGTGTAATTTGCTTTCGAGGATTGTGTGGAGTTTTATAGGATTTTCAACGAGTAAGCGCATGGTGCGTTCATCAACAACATATGCTGCTGCTTCGAGTTTTAGTGCGAGTGCGAGTGCTTCAACTTCAGCTTTGCTCACGATTTTGATTGTTTGTCCGCGGCTGGAGAAGATAGTGTTAATTGAAGAGAGTAAGCGTTCTACTTCTAAGTGTTCCTGAACGAGGAGATCGTTTTCGCGAATGAGGGTAGAGACCATGATTGCTTCTAGTTTGAATCGGTGAGAGTGGAGTGGTGTGTCTACTAATTCATGTTTTACAGATTCTGGGATGTAAAAGTTTCCGTTAAATAAGAGGCGGAGGGGTCTTAGTGTCCAGAGTAGATCATTGGTTGCTAAGCTAATAATACTGCTTGAGTCAAAAACGAGAGATTTCATGAGAAGAGTTTCCTCGCGAAGGTGATTCTATCTTTTTCTGGGATAGTGATATTTTCTTTTACGTCAGCGATGTAGGTTCTTCCGACATATTCCATGAGTTCGTAGGGGGATATTCCTAAGAGTTCTGCTGTTCTTCCTATGGAGATTCCATGTTCGTGGAGTCTTGAAGCTTTGCTGATTCTTGCTTTTTCCAAAACATCTTTGACGTATTTTCTTAAGCCTTTTTCAGTTTTTTTGAGGTCGTTGAGAAATTCTTTTAAGATGGTGTCAAAGTGTGGGTAATCTTTTAGTTCTAAAAATCTTATTGCTGATTGTAATTTGTCAACACAGTCAATGCAAAAGAGACCCCAGGATTTGTATTGGTTGTAGCGTTCACGTTCGTAGAGTTTTGCGAGGGTATAAATGAGTACGGAGACGCTGATTGAATAGTGATCTTGGTGTATGCTTGCGTTATGAATAGTCATGTTGCTTAGTTCTTTTAATCCTTTGATGTCTTCTCGGTGTATCGCTCGTACTGCGTGGCGGAGTACGTCGAGAATGTCGTTTCGAATGTGTTCTTCCATTATTCGCAGCTTGCTGTGAGGCATCCTCCAGAAAATTCAGAGTGGACTTTTCCAAGAGAGAGTACTTGGTTCTTTTTGCTTTTGTTTCTAAAGACAGTTATTCCTTTGCATTTTAGTGTGTATGCGAGGAAGTATGCTTTTTCTACGTCTTTAGTTTTTGCGTTTTCAGGGAGGTTGATTGTTTTGCTTACGCCGTTGTCAGTGTATTTTTGGAATGCTGCTTGCATTTTGACGTGCCATTCTGGTGAGATTTCGTAGGCTGTGATAAAGAGTTTTTTTATTTCTGTTGGTATTCTTAAACTTTTTAGAGTACCTTTTGAGGAGAGGGTGGTGATGAGTTTTTTTGAGTAGAATTTTTTTTCTTTTGCGATTTTTTCAAAGATCTTGTTTGTTTCGGGAAGTTTTGTTCCTTCCATAACTTCTCTGGTAAAGCTAATTGCGAATAATGGTTCAATGCCTGAGGATGTTCCTGCGATGATGCTGATGCTTCCTGTTGGTGCGATTGTTGTGAGAGCGAGGTTTCTTAGTGTTTTATATTTTTTCTTCCAAGTGCTTTTTGGAAAATTCTCAAAGGATCCGCGTTCTTGAGCGAGTTGTTGTGAGGATTTTATTGCTTGAGTTTGAATGAAGGACATGAGTTTTTCTGCGAGTTTAAGTGCGTTGTTGGAGTCGTAGCGTAAGTGGAGGAGAATTAAAGTTTCAGCCCATCCCATGATTCCGAGTCCGATTCTTCTGTTTGCTTTTGTTTCTTTTTCAATTTCTGGAAGGGGTAGTTTGTTCGCGTCGATGATGTTGTCTAAGAAGTGTACTGCTGTTTTTATTGTTCTTGCGAGTTTTTCCCAGTCAAAGGTTTCGTTCTCGATCATCTTGGTGAGGTTGATGCTTCCGAGTACGCAGGATTCGTAAGGGAATAAAGCTTGTTCGCCGCAGGGGTTTGTTGCTTCTAGTATTTTTTCAGGGAGTTGGTTTTGTTTGTTTATTTCATCGATGAAGAGTAATCCTGGGTCTCCTGTTTTCCACGCATTTTCTATTATTTTTTTCCAGAGTGTTCGTGCTTTTATTTTTTTTACAATTTTTTTTGTGTTTGGGTGGAGAAGGGCGAATTCTTTATTTTTTAGGACTGCGTTCATGAAAGTTTCAGAAGCTGCGACAGAGATGTTAAAATTTTCCAAGACTCCTTCTTTTAATTTTAGGTCGACGAATTCTTCAATGTCTGGGTGGTCTGCGTTTAAAATTGCCATGTTGGCGCCGCGGCGTCTTCCTCCTTGGCGGATGATTTCAGTGGAGGTGTCAAAAATTTTCATAAAGCTGACTGGTCCTGATGCTGTTCCTTTTGAAGAAGCGATAATATCTCCTTTTGGTCTTAGTTGAGAGAAAGAAAATCCTGTGCCTCCTCCGCCTTGGTGGATAAGTGCTTGGTATTTGAGGGTGGTGAAAATGCTTTCCAGTGAGTCTTCTATTGGTAAAACATAACATGCGGATAAGCCGAGTTCTTCTTTTATTCCTGCGTTCATGAGTGTTGGTGAGTTTGGTAAAAATTCTAAGTTGATCATGAGGCGATAAAATTCTTCTTCTGCTGTTGCGACATCTCCTTTGTAGTGTTTGTCTATTGATGCGACTGTTCTTGCTACTCTTCTGAAGAGTTGGTTTGGTGTTTCAATAACAAATCCTTCTTCATCTTTTTTGAGGTATCTTCTTTGTAAGATTTTTAATGCGTTGATTGAGAGGTTTGGTATTCTTGTTTGTTCTTTGAGTAATCCTTGCGCTCTTAATGTTTTGTGGTTGTTTCTGTAAAGGATGTAAGCTGAAGCTGCTTTGGTATATTCTTTGTGAAGCAGTACTTCTTCGATGGTGTCTTGAACATCTTCTACGTCTGGGGTGCTGTATCCGAATTTTTTTTCTAAGATTTCTACGACCTTGTTTGTGAGTGCTTCGGAGACGTTTTCTGTTTTTGTAGCTTTTAAAGATTTTTCTATTGCTATTTTTATTTTAGTTTTGGTAAAAGAAACAACAGTTCCGTCTCTTTTTTTTATTTTTTGAAGCATTAGGGTGATTTCAGTATTTTTTGTTTAAATAGCTTTCTTTTTCAATGAATTTTTTTTAGAATTTTTTTTAGTGAGTCTTTAGCAGCTTTGGGAAGGTAGGCGGAGTTTGCAGCTGAGGTATAGATAGACCTTAGATCTTTTTGAGAGGTGTTATGCAGTATTTTGTGGAAATCGTAAGCGTCTATAATTTCTAGGTTGAGTTGATAAAAGTAAGAGGGGTTTAAGGAAAAGAGCATGCGTTGTCCTTCAATAAAGTCGTTTAGGTGAAGATCAAGACCTTCAGCGGCGATGTCGAGATAGAATTCTAAGCTGTCAGAGTTTTTTAGTTGGGTGGAGTAGTGATTGATGAGTTGGGAGAGTAGAGTCATAAGAAGAAGTAGGGGGGGAGAATGCTTAAAAAACTATTTTTTTTTAGACGAGGCTGGGTCAGAAACCCTTTGTTGGGCAAGTCAAATCTGTGTACAATGTCACGTGCGTGTTCCGAAAGAGTTGAAAAGTTCACAAATTTGAACAGAGAATTTATAAGCAGGAAAAAGATCTGTGAGAGATGGAGTTATATTTTCCTTATGAGACGATCAGACCAAGTCAGAAAGAGATGATGGAGAAGATTGGTGAGTGTCTTGAAGCGAAAAAGAATATTCTTATTCACGCGCCTACGGGTTTGGGAAAAACAAGTGGTGCTCTTTGTCCTGCCATATCTTTTCTGATGGAGTATAAGCAAAAGAAAGTAACGATTTTTTTTGTGACGCCGAAGCATACACAGCATAAGATTGCTATTGAGACGCTTCAAAAGTTGAAGGAGAAATATAATTTCGAGCTGAATGTTGTTGATTTGATTGGGAAGCGGTGGTTGTGTGCGCAGTCTGGGGTGACTGAGATGGGTTCTGGGGATTTTTCAGAATATTGTAATGGGATGGTTGCTGGTGGGAAGTGTGAATATTATTCGAATTTAGGAAGTAAAAGTAAGTTGAGTCATGAAGCTGAGTTGATGATCAAGCAGTTGAATGTGAAGATTTTGCACGTTGAAGAGATGAAAGAGACTGTTG